>JBQCDC010000405.1:0-3287 GCA_051961575.1 Marmoricola sp. | reverse complement strand
CTGAACATGTGGTGCCTTCCGGGTCGCGCACGCGAACTCCGGGGTCAAGGCATCACCCCGCGCAGAAGCGCGGAGCGACGCCGCGTGCTTCTTCCCATCCGGACTTTAACCGTCGGTCCAGGAGTTCCACCTGGTCAACCGAGCACCTGAGTCACCTCAGGCGCGCGGGTCGCGGACTGTCACCGCCGGCTCGGAATTTCACCGACCCCAGAGCACGCGAGCAATTGCTCGTTGTGGAGCAAGAATCTCACATCGCCCCTGAGGCGTGCACCTCGGCCTTCTCCTTGAGCGCCTTCACCATCGCATCGGGGTCGTCGGCCGCATAGACGGCCGAGCCCGCGACGAAGGTGTCAGCGCCGGCCTCAGCGCAGCGCTCGATTGTCTCGAGCGAGACTCCCCCGTCCACCTGGAGCCAGAGCTCGAGACCGTACTTGTCGAACAGCTCGCGCGTGCGTCGGATCTTCGGAAGGCACATGTCGAGGAACTTCTGGCCGCCGAAGCCCGGCTCGACGGTCATGATCAACACCATGTCGAGCTCGGGAAGGAGGTCCTCGTAGGGCTCGATGGGAGTTGCCGGCTTGAGGGCCATGCTCGCGCGCGCACCCTGGCTCCGGATCTCCCTCGCCAACCGAACCGGTGCCTTGGCGGCCTCGACGTGGAACGTCACGCTGCCCGCGCCCGCCTCGGCGTAGGCAGGTGCCCAGCGATCGGGGTCGTTGATCATCAGGTGCGCGTCCAGAGGAAGCTCAGTGTTCTTGAGCAGGGACTCGAACACCGGGAGACCCAACGTCAGGTTCGGGACGAAGTGGTTGTCCATGACGTCCACGTGCACCCAGTCAGCGCTGGGGATCCGCGCAACCTCACTCGCAAGGTTCGCGAGGTCAGCGTTGAGGATGCTGGGGGTGATGCGGACGTCAGGCACGCCCTGAGCCTACTGACGACGCAGCACCGCGAGAAACATCGCGTCGGTGCGGTGAACATGGGGCCACAACTGGATCGCCTCGGGCATGGAGGCGCACGTGGTGTCCGGCAACCAAGGCGCCAACGCAGGCGCATCCTCGAGCACGACGTCATCGCGCTCGGCGAGGACCGAGCGGACGACCTCGACGGTTTCGACGAGAACGGGCGAGCAGGTCGCGTACCCGATCACGCCGCCCGGCCTGGTCGACTCGATGGCCGTGTGAAGCAGCGCTCGTTGGAGCGGCACGAGCTCGTCGAGGTCGCCGGGCTGTCGCCGCCATCGTGACTCCGGGCGCCGACGCAGGGCGCCCAGCCCAGAACACGGCGCGTCCACGAGCACGCGATCGAAAGCCTCGGCTCGCCAGGCGGGTTGCCTACCGTCGCCCGCGAGCACGGCCGCGTGGCCGGCAGGGAGCCCGCGCATGGCGCGGGCGACCAGGTCGGCGCGATGGGGAGCACGCTCATTGGCGAGCACGAAGGCACCGCGCTCCGCGGCGATGGCACCGAGGAGCGACGCTTTCCCGCCCGGCCCGGCGCACAGGTCGAGCCAGCGCTCGTTCGTTGACCCGGCCACTTCGGCGGCAGCCAGGGCGAGTGCGATCACCTGCGAGCCCGCGTCCTGCACGCCGGCGCGACCCTCGCGAACAGCCTTGATCGTGGCCGGGTCTCCCCCGCCGATCTCGACGCCGAGCGGGGACGCCGGGTGCGGCGAGGCACCCTCGACCGCCAGGAGCTCCTCGACGGACGCCAGCCCCGGTCGCGCCACCAGGCAGACTCGCGGCGCCTCGTTGTCGGCGGCAAGCACCGGCGTCGGGTCGGCACCGTAGGCATCGGCGAGGGCATCCACGATCCAAGCAGGGTGTGAGTAGCGGGTCGCGACGTCAGCGTCCAGGTACTCGAACCACTCGTCGAGCGAGCGCCGCCCGACCTTGCGCAGCACCGCGTTGACCAGCCCGGTGACCCGATGACCGATCTCCGCGCGAGCCAACGCGACGCTGGTCGCGACAGCCGCGTGCTGCGGTACTCGCATGCTGAGGAGTTGGTGGCTGCCCAGCACGAGCACATCTCGTACCTGCGCATCGAGGGGCCGGCTCACCAGCGACGCCAGGATCGCCTCGTAGCTGCCGCGTCGGCGGAGGGTGCCAGCGACCAGCTCGGTGGCGAAGGCAGCGTCCCGAGCACTCAGCGAGGACTCGCGGATCGCCGCAGCGAGCGCGAGATTGGCGTAGGCGTCGTCGGCATCGACTGCTCGCAACACTCGGAAGGCCAACACGCGCGGATCGGAGACCGGGCGCTTAGACATCGGGATGCGCCCGCACTACCGACTTCGGAGCCATCGTGCGCCACGCGTCAGTGATCACCTCGCGCAGCTCGTCGACGCTGATCTCGCTCAGCCGCGACTGCTGGACGAGGACCGCGTTGAAGCCGTTGAAGTGGTCCACGGTGAAGAACGGGCCGTCGTCGGCCACGAGGGCTTCCTTCTCGGCCGCCGAGGGCGTCCGGATGACCAGCAGGTCATCGAAGAGCTCACCCGTCGCCGGATCGATCGCCGTCTTGTGCGGCTTGCGATACAGCACGAAACCCTTGCCCTTGCCGCGACGACTGGCGGCCTCGGGCACGAGCCACGTCGGGACGTCGCCCCAACTGGTGCCGAACCACGCCTCCGGGAGCGATCCGCAGATGTCGTCGACGTCCTCGGGCCTGGCGGCGCGTTCAGAGGTCATCGCCTACACCCCGAGGATCGTGCCGGGCTCCGGTCGGGTGCCGCGAGCCCAGTCAGCGGCGTCCATCGCCTTCTTGCCGAACGCCTTGACCTCGCCCAGCGCGACCGGAGTCGTGCCGGTACCGACCCAGACGGCGTTCTTCTCGACGAGAAGCTCGCCCGGCGCCAAGGTATGCGCCGAGGCGCGGTCGCTGACCGGGCCTAGCTTGAGTCGCTCGCCGCCGATGGTCGTCCAAGCGCCCGGAAACGGGGTGCAGGCGCGGACCTGGTGGTCGATGGCGATGGCCGGGTGCCGCCAGTTGACCTGGGCATCCTCGACGGTGATCTTGGGCGCGTACGTGAGGCCCTCCGCCTGCTGCTCCCGTTCCTCGAGGGTTCCGTCCTCGATCCCGTCGAGCGTCTGCACCAGCAGCCCTGCGCCGCCCTCGGCGAGCTTGGCCAGCAGCGTGCCGGCCGTGTCGTCGGACCGGATCAACTGCGTCATCACGCCGAACGTCGGCCCGGCATCGAGCTCCTTCACGATGCGGAAGGTGGTCGCTCCGGTGACCTCGTCGCCGTCCCAGAGCGCGTACTGCACCGGCGCCGCTCCACGCCAGCGCGGAAG
>JBQCDC010000404.1:0-8472 GCA_051961575.1 Marmoricola sp. | reverse complement strand
GCTCGTTGCACGGCGGCCAGTTCCGCACCTACGCCGACCACCGGATGGCACATGCCGCCGTGGTCATCGGCTCCGCGGTCGACGGCGTCGAGGTGGAGAACATCGAGACGACGTCCAAGACGTTCCCCGGGTTCGCCGAGGTCTGGACGAAGGCCGTCGGTCTGTAGCCCATGCCCCGCTACGACGAGAACGACCCCGAGAGCTACGACAGGCCGCGACGCCGCACTCGCCCCCGCACCAAGGATCGGCCCACCTACGACGACGCGGTCGACGCGGTCGTGGTGACGGTCGATCGTGGGCGCATCACCTGTCGGCTCATCGACGATGACCGCGAGGGCACCGTGCTCGCAATGAAGTCGCGCCCCTTGGGACGCAAGGGTGTGGTGGTCGGCGACGTCGTCGGACTCGTCGGCGACGTCAGCGGTGCGGAAGGCACGCTGGCCCGGATCGTCACCATCGCCGAGCGCACGTCGGTGCTGCGTCGCACCGCGGATGACGACGACCCCGTGGAACGCGTGATCGTCGCCAACGCCGATCAGCTGCTGATCGTCACGGCGCTGGCGGACCCTGAGCCGCGACCCCGGTTGATCGACCGAGCCCTGGTGGCCGCGTTCGACGCGCACATGAGGCCGATCCTGGTGCTCACCAAGTCGGACCTCGCCGATCCGGCCGAACTCCTCGCGGCCTACGAGCCCTTGGGGGTCGAGGTGATCGTGACGAATCGCGACGACACCGCGGAGTCCTTCGAGGGAATCCGCGGTCGCCTGGACGGACACCGCAGCGTGCTGTTGGGACATAGCGGCGTCGGCAAGTCGACGCTGGTGAACGCACTCATCCCCGATGCCGGCCGCCTCACCGGAGGCGTCAACCAGGTGACGGGCCGCGGTCGCCACACCTCGACGAGTGCGGTCATGTTGTCGGTCAGCGACGGCTGGGTGGTCGACACCCCGGGCATCCGTTCGTTCGGGCTCGCGCATGTCGACGTGAACAGCCTCCTCGACGCCTTCGGAGACCTTCACGCCCTCGCCGAGGCCTGCCCGCGCGGGTGCACGCACGCCGAGGGTGAACCGGAGTGCGGGCTCGACGCAGCCGACGAGTCTCAGATGCCGCGCGTGGTGTCGTTTCGTCGACTGCTGGCGAGCCGATCTGGTGCGTGACGGGTCTTCAGAATCCGTGCGACACCAGGTCCGCGAAGAGCTCATCCTCGTTCGCGTCGAGGCCCCGGCTCCGAAACCAGGTGCACACGTTGACACAGTCGCGATGCAGGAAGTCGAAGCCCGCTGGATTCCCGACGAGGTCGACCACCTGGGGGAGGTCGATGATCACCAGACGATCTCCGGCGGCAAGGAGGTTGTAGGGCGACAGGTCCCCATGCGTGAAGCCGCCCTGCACCATCGTCGCCATCGCCTCGCGCAGTTGAGCGAAGTATGACGCCAGCAACGCCGGCGTCGGCCGAGTCTGCGCCAGCCGGGGTGCCGTCTCGCCGCCCACCGCGATCCATTCCATGAGGATCTCGGTTCCGTCGATCTGCACCGGATACGGCACCGGAACGCCCAGGCGCCAACAGCGCACGAGCGCATTCCACTCCGACACGGCCCACTCCGACTTGGCGACCTCGCGCCCCCAGGTCGACTTCCGTTTGAGGGCGCGCTGGTCACGCGAGCGTTGCGTCGAACGGCCCTCGGTATAGGCGTCCGCGCGGTGGAAGGTGCGGTGATCATTGTCGCGATAGCGCTTGGCCACCAACGTCGCCGATGCCGTCGGCTCGTGCGGATCCGCGCGTTCGATCAAGAACGCATCGGCTTCCTTGCCCGTCTTGAGAACGCCGAGCTCGGTGTCGATGGCGCCTTGCGAGGTCACCACCCAATCGGGCCGCGGCTCCGGACCGCGGCACAACGGCTCAACCTGGAGCCAGGTCGACCAGCGCTGGCCGGGTTGAAGCTTCTCGTCGTAGACGACGTAGTCAAAGCTGAATGAAGAAAGGCGATCCCCTGCGTCAGCGGTGCGAGGATCAGGAGCGACGTGCTCCTCGGTCATCTGGTGCTCCAGTCATCGAATGGAAGAGGTCTGCGGACAGGCCAAAGGCAGTCATGGACACGTCACTCTCCTTTCGATGAGGGACCGCGCTGGTGGAGGCGGTTTCGACAGTGTGCAGCGCACGACGATTCGCGGCAACGGATTATCTAACGCTCGCTCACCCGAACCGCCGACTGCGACATACTGTGTGACTGTGTCTGCCCCTACCCGCCTACCGCACTCGACGGACTTCACCGACGACTTGCGGTTGGCGCACGTTCTTGCCGACGACGCCGACTCGTTGGCGATGGCGCGCTTCAAAGCACTCGACCTGCACGTGATGACCAAGCCGGACCTGACTCCGGTGACCGATGCCGACAAGGCGATCGAGGACGGCATCCGTCGAACACTTTCCCGCGCCCGTCCGCGTGACGCGGTCTACGGCGAGGAGCGCGGCTCGACCGGATCGAGTTCACGCCGCTGGGTGGTCGACCCCATCGACGGCACCAAGAACTTCGTGCGCGGCGTTCCGGTGTGGGCGTCGTTGATCTCGCTCATGGTCGACGACGAGGTCGTGGTCGGCGTGGTCTCCGCACCAGCACTGAACCGTCGGTGGTGGGCGATGAAGGACGGCGGCGCCTGGACCGGGAAGTCGCTGTTGCGCGCGACCCGCTGCCAGGTCTCGGACGTCTCGCGCATCGAGGACGCATCGCTGGCGTACTCCTCGCTGGGCGGCTGGGACTCGCGAGGTCGCCTCGACGAGTTCCTCGCCATGACGCGGTGCGTGTGGCGTACGCGCGCCTACGGCGACTTCTGGTCCTACATGCTGCTGGCCGAGGGCGCTGTGGACATCGCCACCGAGCCCGAGCTCGCCCTGCACGACATGGCGGCGCTCGACGTGATCGTCCGCGAGGCCGGCGGAATCGCCACCTCGCTCGAAGGTGAGCCCGGACCACTCGGCACCAGCTACCTGGCGACCAACGGCAAGCTCCACGATCAGGCGCTCGCCTTCCTCGGCGAGGTCGACGACACCCGCTTCGGCCCGCAGATCCTCGCCGCGCGCGAGGCGGCCGAGGACGAGAAGTCGGACAACATGGGGTCGGTCCACGACCTGGCCGCGCGACGCCGCGCACTTTTCGGCGACCCCGAGGAGTAGGTCAAGCCTGGTTTTCGGCGATTTCTCGCCCTAGCGTGGATGCATGTTGAGGATCAGTGACGTGCTCTCGGCCAAGCCCTCCGACGTCGTTGTCACCGTGCAACCGACAGCCACCGTGCGGGAGCTTTTGACGCTGCTCGAGAAGCACAACATCGGCGCATTGGTGGTCTCCCATGACGGGGACGCTGTTGAGGGCATCGTCAGTGAGCGTGACATCGTGCGGCGCCTCGCGCACAACGCTGACCTGCTGGACGCCTCAGTGCGCTCGATCATGACGACGGATGTACGGACGATCGCACCCGATGACACCATCGAGGAGACGCGGCAGTTGATGACCGACAAGCGCGTCCGGCACCTGCCCGTGATCGTGGATGGTCACTTGCAAGGGCTGGTCAGCATCGGTGACATCGTGAAGAGTCACATTGCGCAGGTGGAGTACGAGCGGGATCAGCTGGACTCTTACGTGCGGTCCTGAGGTCGCCGTTGCTTCGTGGCTTGGGGGATCCTCTGCCCGTAAGGGAGGCACCCTGCCCACTTCGTGGGATCCCTTCCGAACAGAGGATCCCCCAAACCACAAGGGTGCGGGTTAGCGGACCTCGAGGAGGTCGACCACGAAGATCAGCGTTTCACCGGGCTGGATGACTCCGCCGGCGCCTCGGTCGCCGTAGCCCTGGTGCGGCGGGATGACGAGGCGGCGACGACCGCCGACCTTCATGCCCTGGACGCCCTGGTCCCAGCCGGAGATGACCTGGCCGACGCCCAGGCGGAACTGCAGCGGGGCGCCGCGGTTGTAGCTCGCGTCGAACTCTTCGCCGGTGGAGTGGGCGACGCCGACGTAGTGGACGGAGACGGTCGATCCGGCGGTCGCCTCGGCGCCTTCGCCGACGGTCAGGTCGGTGACGAGGAGGTCGGCGGGGACGTCGTCGAAGTGCGGGTCGACTTCTGGCTTCTGGCTCATGCGTCGACCCTATCCGGGGGCGTTACCAGGGGACGTCGATCTCGCCGTCGTCCTGGGTGACGCGGGCTCGTCGGCCGGCGTGCTCGACGATGGTGCCCGCCCTCAGCTGGCGGCCACGGCGAAGCTCCACCTCACCGTCGACAAGGACCTCGCCCTCGGCAATGACCAGCTTCGCATCGGCGCCCGAGTCGACGAGGTTGGCGAGCTTCAGGAACTGGCCGAGCCGGATGACCTCGTCCTTGATGGGCACGTCGTCGATCGGATCGTCGGAGGACTCGGCGTCCTTGCGCTTGCGAAACCTCATGAGACCGCCACCGTGACTGCGTGGATCAGCACTCCCACCAGACCTCCGACGATCGTTCCATTGATACGGATGAACTGTAGGTCGGGGCCGACGTGGAGCTCGATCTTCTTGGCGGCCTCTTCGCCGTCCCAGCGTTGGATCGTGTGGGTGATGACAGCGGTGAGCTCGTCGCCGTACCGGCTCACAGCCCAGACCACGCCGTCACCGAGCAGAGCGTCGAGCTTCTCGCGGAGGGCGTCGTCAGTCTGCAGGCGTCGGGCGAAGCGGCGGACCTCACCGACCGCGCGGGCCCGCAGCGGACCATCAGCCTCGTCGAGGGCGCTCATGAACGCCGTGCGCAGCGCGCCCCAGATCGCCATGCCGGTGGACACCATCTGCGGCTGCTCGAGCAACCGAACCTTGAGCGCCTCCGCTCGAGCCTGGGTCGCCGGGTCGGTCATCAGGTCCTGAGCGAGTTGCTCGAGGAGGCTGTCGAGGGCGTAGCGAGCGTGGTGGTGCGGATCTCGCTTGATGTCCTCGAGCCAGCGCACGGCCTCGAGGTGCAGACGCTGGGTCACGAGCTCGTTGAGCCGGTCCGGAGCCCACCACGGCGCCCGGTCGGTCAGCACGTCGATGAAGGTCTGGGGGTTGTTCACCAGCCAGCGATGGCCCTCGTCGATCACCAGGTCGACGAAGCCGTGATGCGCCTTGTCGGCCACCACCTCGGCGAGGAACGGGCCCGCCACCGGGCTGATCGGCTCGCTGACGAGCCGCGGAATCAGGACGTCGACGACAACCGACTGCACGTCGTCCGGCTTCAGCCGAGTCAAGGCGGTTGACAGCGCGGTCGCTCCCTCACGCACGGCGCGCTGCGCGTTCTCCTCCACCTGGAGCCAGCGGGCCACCCGACCGACGATGTCGGCGGCCATCAACCGCTCGCGGATCACCTGCTCCTGCAGGAAGTTCTCGGTGAAGAAGTCCTGCAGGCTCTCGCCGAAGTCGTCCTTGCGACGCGGAATCAGAGCGGTGTGCGGAATCGGCACACCGAGCGGATGACGAAAGAGCGCGGTGACGGCGAACCAGTCGGCGATCGCGCCGACCATGCTGGCCTCGGCGCCAGTGTTGACGTACCCGAGGAAGCCGTCGCGATGAAGCGTGCTCAGATAAACTAGTCCAGCGAGGACGAGCATGCTCGTGGCCACGGTTCGCATGCGCCGCAGCCGCCGGCGGCGTGCCCGATCGGCGACCTCGGACTGGGTCGCTGCATCGGCGGGGAGGTCCGACATGCTCATCGACGAACGAACCTATCCGAGTACGGCCACGGCCGTGGAGATCGGGCCCTAGGCTTGCGCTTGTGCGTGTCTTGACCCAACGGTTCGTCGCCTGCGTTGCCGCCCTTGCCCTGGCGTCCGCATTCAGCATCAACTCGGCTGACGCCGCCTCAGGCTCGTCGGATCCGGCGGCGCTGACGCTGCTCCACCAGGCCGAGGCGATGGCGAAGCCGAGCGCGACAAGCCTGGCTCCTGCTCCCCACTATCGAGCAACCGTCGACCGCGGTGCCCGGCTGCACGACGGCACCGCCGTGATGGTGGCGCTCGCCAAGGCGCTGCCGAAGCTGGACCCGGCGGATCAGGCCACCGCCCGGGCGATTCTCAATCCCACCTCTCGCCTGTCCTCGGTGCAGTCCTCGATCTCGATCGCCCAGTCAGCGCCCACCGGCGTTTCGACACCCGTGAACGGCGAGGCTTGTGCTGGTGACAGCGGCAACCTGTACAACGTCGACGTCACGGCCGATGGCCACTTCGCGATCTTCTACACGCTCACGGGGAACAACGCGATCACGACCGACTACCTCGGCGACGTCGAGGCGGTTCTCGCCAACGTGTGGAACACCGAGATCAACCAGATGGGCTACCAGGCTCCGCTCAGCCCGTACAGCAACAGCACCGTCACTCCGATCAACCTCTGCAACATCGCCACGGACCTCTACGGGTACTGCGCGCCGGCGAGCTCGTTGAACGGCATCTCGTACACGGCTGCCTGCACGTTGCGCAACGACTACACCAGCCTCCTGAACCCCCGGCTCGACGGGCCTGACCCGTTGGCGCCGCTCAAGGTGACGGCCGCCCATGAGTTCTTCCACGCGGTCCAGTTCCGCCAAGACGCCAACGAGCCGCTGTGGCTCATGGAGGGCACCGCGGTCTGGATGGAGAACGAGGTCTATCCCGACATCCACGACTACCTTCAGTACCTGTTGGCCACGGGCATCAAGGAACCACTGGTGCCGTTCAACGTCTTCGTCGACCAGAGCTCGTTCTCCTCGGGCGCGATCTGGCCGTTCACGCCGTACGGCGACTTCGCGTTCTTCAAGGCGCTGTCGGGCTTCCTGGGGAGCCCGACAGTGGTCCGTGAGATCTGGAACTATCTGGGTCGCCACCCCACGGTGGGCGCGCTCCGGGCTCTCACCGACGTGACTCTCAGCCACAAGCAGACGCTGACCTCGGTCATGCTGAACTACGCCAACTGGAACACGCTGCCACCGCACAGCTATCCGGCCGCGAACCTCTATCGCCCGCCGGTCTGGTGGCTGCACCCGAAGCTCGACCGGTCGAACCGAGTGCTCACCGGCCACCGATTGACCATCCGACCGCTGGCGAACACCGCTTTGGCGATCACCCGCGGTTCCCACGTCCTGTCCACGACCAACCTGGAGATCGGCGTCAGTGGGCCGAGGGGTACCACCGGCGGCTGGTTCACCGTCCGTCGACAGCAGACCAACGGCACCGTCGTGTTCAGGAGGTACCAGATCGGTACCCGGGGCAGCGTCGTGAGGATCCCGTTCAACTCCACGGTGAGCTACGTCGTGATCACCCTGAACAACGTCGCTACCAGCGGAGCAGCGAGGTACTTCGGCGTACGGGCGAAGGTGCTCTGACCTCAGTCCTCGGCTTTGGCCTTCTGCTGCGCCTTCTTCACCGCGGGATCCGAGCGGATCAGGTCGCTGACGACGAGCGCCGGGCCGGCGAGGGCCTCCATGGCGTCGAGCACCGCGGCGTGACTCGCGGCCAGCTGGCTGACCACCTCGGCCATGTCGGCTTGGAGCGCGGCGAAGTTCGACATCGCGCTGGAGAGCGTGCGCTGGTTGGCGATCACCATCTCGATCGGCTTGGTGCTCGAGGCTGCGAGGTCTCCGATCGCGCCGATCAGCGTCATGATCCGCTGGTAGGCGTCCTCCGGCTGGGTGATGGCGGCGGTGCTCGCGCGCCTCACACTGTTGATGGCGTCCGCCGCGAGCTCGGTCGCTCTGCGCTGTGCATCGGTCAATGCCTGGATCGGATCAACCACGGGAACTCCTCTGGGGTCTTGGTTGGAGAGCACTCCCAGCACAGACTGACATAGATGAGCACCCTTGGCCGTCTCCACACGCGCCGCGAATTTCTGGCGACCGCCGCCGTCGGCACGCTGAGCGCGTGTGGCGCCGCAGGCCCCCCTCGGCCGATGACCAGGCCCGCGACCACGACGCCCAGCCTGACGCCGACACCCCCACCGCGCCCCACTCTGCCCACTCCCCTCGCGTGGCGACCGAGCAGTGGAGACCTCCAACCATCCGCCAAGCTCACGGCCGCTCGGCATATCGAGCGCATCGGAACGGATGCGCGCCATCGAGTGCAGGTCAACGAGGCCCAGTACGGCGGCTTGCTCGCGGACTCGGCAAGCGTGCTCGTGGTGTGCCGATCGTGGAGCCTGGTGGGTTCGACGATCTACACCGACGGGCACACCTTCGACGTGCGCTTGGTCCGAGGCGGGAGCGGTTGGGTCGTTACTGCGGTTCATCCTTCGGTGCCGGGCGCACCAACATCCCAGTTGAGCACGACCGCCCGGCACGTGCTCGCGAGCCATCGCATCGTGCTCCCTCCTGCAGCCCGAGCCGACGTCGCGTCGGGTCAAGTGCACGACACCGTTCTCGAGGCGATGCTGCGGATGTCGCAACGGTGGTTGGTCGGCGTCAGCGTCGTCCGCTCCGGCCATCCGATCTACGTCTTCGGAACCACGCGGCTC
>JBQCDC010000403.1:0-2338 GCA_051961575.1 Marmoricola sp. | reverse complement strand
GCTGCTGCACCGGCAGGCCGGAATCGCCCGCGGGATCATCGGCAAGCCGCTGGGCGAGGAAGCGCTCAATGCGGATCGTGTCTACAAGAAGCGCTACGGCGACCCGATCGAACTGCTGATCCTGGGTGATTCCATCGCTGCCGGTCTCGGCGCGGAGTTCCCGAGGGAAACGCTGGGGGCCCGACTCTCGCGCAAGCTGGCCAAGGAGCTGCACCGCTCCGTCCGGCTGCGCACCGCCGCGATCGTCGGCGCCGAGTCGAACCGATTGCCCGATCAGCTGGCGTCCCTGCCGACGCGGTACCGCGCCGACGTCGCCGTCATCGTGATCGGCGGGAACGACGTGACGCACCGGATCCCGGTGAGCGAGTCGGTGCGCTACCTCGAGGACTGCGTTCGAGCTCTGCGGGAGATGGGAACCGAGGTCGTCGTCGGCACCTGCCCGGACCTGGGTGCCCTGACGCCCGTGCCGCAGCCGTTGCGCTCCCTCGGCGCTCGGGCCTCCCGACAGCTGGCCCTCGCCCAGCAGGAGGCCGTGATCGCCGCGGGTGGTCGCACGGTCTCGCTGGCCACCGTGGTCGGACCGTTCTTCATCACGAACCCCGAGGAGATGTTCAGCCTCGACCGGTTCCACCCGTCGTCGCTGGGCTACAAGCGCACGGCCGAGGCGATGCTGCCCTCGGTGCTGGCCGCCCTCGGTCACCGTGGCGAGGTTCCGTTCGGGCATCTCGCCCCCGAGGCGCCCGCCTGACCTCAAGAATTCTCCAAGCCGGAGGCGCGACGATGGTCGCGTGACAACCGCCATGCCTCGACAGCGATGGGCCTGGCTCGTCGATGCCGTCGAGGCGGCGGCCGGCCATCGCGAGCGCGAGAACGCCGCCCTGGCGAAGTCGGGAGGCCCTGCGGGAAACGCTCGGTTGACGGCCTGGCTCGGACTGGTCCTCCTGGTGCTCTTCGCGGGCGAGGGTGTCACCATCCTGCGCATCCACCAGCTGCTGGACTGGCACGTCGCCATCGGCGCGATCGTCATCGGACCCGTGGTCCTCAAGGTCGCGTCGACCGGGTGGCGGATGCTCGCGTACTACGGCGGCCTCGATCGCTATCGCGCGGGCGGGCCGCCGCCCATGCTGTTCCGGGTGCTCGGCCCACTGGTCGTGTTGACCTCGGTGGCGGTCGTCGGCACCGGAGTGGTCCTGATCTTCGTCGGAGCCCAGCGCAGTCGCGAGTCGATGTTCGCCTTCGCCGGAGTCCGGGTCGACTGGCTCTTCCTCCACCAGGCGACGTTCTTCCTCTGGTTCGCCGTGATGGTGGTTCACGTGCTCGGGCGGACGGTCCCCAGTCTCAAGACTGCGCGCGCATCGATCGAGATGCCCCGAGCCGTGGATGGGCTCGCCCTGCGTGCGGTGTCGATCGTCGCGGCACTTGCCCTTGGCGCCGGCCTCGCCTTCTGGATGGTGCCCAAGGAGGGCGCCTGGCATCGGGACTTCCACCCCTGCGACGCGAGCGGGTACCGAGCCGCGCCCCGCGGCGACTGCTGAGAGACCGTGCGGCAGGATCGAGATGTGAAGGTCGCGGTCGCAGGTGGAACGGGAATGGTCGGCACCAAGGTCGTCGAGGTGCTGAAGGCTCGTGGCGATGACGTCGTCGTCCTGGCTCGTGCTGCGGGTGTGGACCTCGTCTCGGGCTCGGGACTGGCGGAAGCGCTCGAAGGTGTCGAGGTGGTCGTCGACGTGACGTCGCTGGTGTCGCGCAAGGCTTCTGAGTGCATCGCCTTCTTCGGAGCCGTCGCTCGCAATCTTCAAGAGGCCGGCGCGGCCGCGGGTGTGCGCCGGATCGTGACGCTGTCGATCGTCGGCATCGACGGACTGGGGGGCTCCGTCTTCGGTCACTACGACGGCAAGCGTGCCCAGGAGGCAGCCACGGAGGCGGGCACGGTTCCGACCGTCATCCTG
The DNA here is from genome assembly GCA_051961575.1 of Marmoricola sp. Lineage (GTDB taxonomy): Bacteria > Actinomycetota > Actinomycetes > Propionibacteriales > Nocardioidaceae > Marmoricola. Next base: position 389 of record JBQCDC010000403.1, on the reverse strand, counting down.
CGCGCCACGCAGTTCCACGACTTCCCCCGCCAGTTGATCGAGTGGACGGCGAGCGGACCCTTCATGCCGTGCCCCAAGCAGCCGGTCCAGAGCGTCGAGCTCGACGCCGTCGTGCGGCACCTGGTGCGGCTGGTCGACGAGCCGGTGGACGGCGACCACGTCCGCGTCGAGGTGGCCGGCCCTGAGAAGGCCCTGATGGCCGACCTGGTGCGCAAGACCGCGAAGGCCCAGGGCAAGCGCTTGATCGTGGTTCCGGTCTGGCTGCCGGGGGAGACGGCTCGCAAGGTGCGCGCGGGTGTGTTGCAGGCGTCGCCGACCTCGATCATCGACGGCCGGACCTTCGACGAGTGGCTGGCTACCTCCGAGGCCCGGTAGCCCCCTTTGCACTC
>JBQCDC010000402.1:0-8143 GCA_051961575.1 Marmoricola sp. | reverse complement strand
GAGAACTCCGTGAGGCTCATGTTCCAGGCGCGGAGCATGTAGTAGTTCAGGCTCATCCCGACGGCGCCGCCGAACGGCATCACGTTGGCCACCGCGCTGCCGGTGAGGTTCAGCGTCAACGCCTGTCCGGTGTTGAGCCCGCGCAGAGCGCCGGTGAGCACGAACGAGTAGATCAGCAGGCCGACGAACCACAGCACGGTCAGGCCGGAGAGGTGGAACAGGCTCACGTGGGTGATGGCATGGACCACGTCGTGGACGTTGGAGCCGATAGCCGGAAGCAGCACCTTCCACAGCAGCAGCGCCACCAGGCCGAACGACAGCAGGGCACGGATCACCTTGCCCACAACGCCAGAACGCGCAGCTGGAGAACCTTCCGGCTCTTGCTGCGACACTGGCTCCGTGTCGTTCACCCTCGTTGCCTTTCACGCGCACCCGGACGACGAGGCGCTTCTCTCTGGAGGGACGCTAGCGCGAGCAGCCGACGAAGGTCATCGCGTGGTGCTCGTGTCTGCGACCGCAGGCGAGGCGGGGCTCGCCGAAGGCGAGCTCCTCGACGGCCTAGGGGCACGACGGATCGAAGAGCTCCAACGATCGGCGGCGGCTCTCGGCGTCGCCCGGGTGGAGATCCTCGGGTTTCCCGACTCCGGCTCGACCGGAACGCCGCCTGCCGGATCCTTCGCCGCCCTCGACCCGGCCGAGCCCGCCCGGCGACTGGCGGAGATCCTGCGCGAGGAGCACGCCGACGTCCTCACCACCTACGACGCGCGCGGAGGATACGGACATCCCGACCACGTGCAGGTGCACCGCGTCGGGGCGCTGGCAGCCGAGCTCGCCGGAACGCCGGTCGTGCTCGAGGTGACCGTCGACCGCGGCAAGCTGCAGGGCATCGCGCGCGTGCTGGCGCGCATTCCGGGCGTTCGTCGCCTGATCCCTGCCGACCGGTTCGCCAACGCCTACACGGCGCGATCGGAGCTCACCCACGCGGTGAACGTGCGGCGTCATCTGCGCGCGAAGCGACAGGCTCTGGCCGCGCACGCGAGCCAGGGAACCGGCGGCGGATCGATCCGCACGGTGACGCTGCTGCTGAAGGTCCCGAACTGGCTCGCGGCTCCCGTGTTGGGCACCGAATGGTTCCGCGAAGCGGGCCGTACGCCGGGTCGGCCGTTGCTCGATGACATCTTCGCGACGCTCCGAAAGTAAGTCGCGTCTTACCCTTCATCCTTCGGCAGCACATGAAAATGCTGTCCGCATTCCCCTCCAGACGTTTCCTATGATGGCCGGGTGATCTTCAAGAGGGTTGGCGATGGACGGCCTTATCCCGAGCACAATTTGAGCGCTCGGGACTGGGCGGCGTTGCCGCCGCACCCGCTGCGCCTCGACGAGCTGGTGACCACCAAGGACACCCTTCAGCTGGTGGCTCTGCTCGATGAGAACTCCACATTCTTCGGCGATCTGTTCGCCCACGTCGTCCGCTGGCAGGGCGACTTCTACCTCGAGGATGGACTGCATCGCGCCCTGCGCGCCGCGCTTCAGCAGCGCCACGTGCTGCATGCGCGGGTCCACGTGATCGAGGAATAGCCGTGGCGCCGGAGGCCGGCCCCACACCGTGGGCCGGGCGTCACAAGGGGCTCCTCACACTCGGAGGCGCACTGCTGGCCACCGTGGTGATGGCCCTCTGGGGGCTCTCGGAGCTGACCACCCCGTTCCCGCACACCGCTACCAAGACCTGCAGCCCGGCGGATCAGGTCGTCACCAAGACCATCACCCGACCCGAGGTGACGATCAGCGTCTACAACGCGGGAGCGCGTGCCGGCACCGCCGGACGCATCAGCGCGGCACTCGCCCGGCTCGGCTTCCGCGTCAGCACGGTCGGCAACGCACCCGATGGCGTGACCGTCCCAGCGGCGGAGGTCGCCGGACCCAGCGTCACCGACCCGGCCACCAAGTTGGTCGCGGCGGCCCTGGGCGAGAGCACGACGATCACCAGCGACCCGTCGCTTCAGATCGGGCCCGGCGTGAACGTCTTCATCGGGCCCCGACACAAGGCGGTCCTGAAGAACGCGCCTCGGGAGATGGCGTTGCCGACGCCGACGATCACCTGTCTGTCGAGTTGAGCCAGCTGGCCAGGCGCCCACGCTCCGACACGTCGCGCAGGCGCTGCTCCGTCGCCTCACGGACGCTTCTGGGCGCGACCACCAACAGATCGTCTCCGTGACGCAGCACGGTCCGTCCCTCAGGAACGAGGCTCTGGCCCTCGCGCACCACCAGTGAAACGGACGCGCCACTGGGAAGCCGCAGCTCGCCGACCTCGACACCGTGCAGACGGGACACCGGCGAGATGCGGACCTGCAACAGGTCGGCCGCGATCCGTTCCAATGGCGCGGCTTCCACGTCGAGGTCGCGCGGCTCGGACCGACGGGCCACCTTCAGCACCTTCGCCACGAACGGGAGCGTCGGGCCGGTGATGAGCGTGAAGATCACCACCATGACGAACACGACGTCGAACAGTCGCGTCGACTGTGGAACGGCGGCGGCAAGCGGGATCGTCGCCAGCACGATCGGAACCGCGCCGCGGAGTCCGGCCCAGGAGATGAAGGCCGCCTCGCGCCAGGGCATCGGCTTGACCAGGGTGCTCAGGGCCACCGAGACCGGGCGCGCGACCAACGTCAGCAGCACACCGGCCACGACCGCCGTACCGACCACGTCCCAACCGAGCCGTCCCGGAGAGGCCAACAGGCCGAGCATCACGAAGAGCCCGATCTGGGCGAGCCAGGCCAGTCCCTCCGCGAACGATCGCGTGGCGGCTCGGTGCGGCAGATCGGCGTTGCCCAACAGGAGTGTGGCCACGTAGACACCGGCGAAGCCGGACGCGTGGATGCTGGCCGGGGCCGCATAGGCGAGCACGGCGATCGCCATCACCGTGAGCGGGTACAGACCGGAGGACGGCAACGCGATCCGGCGCATGGCCTGGGCGCCGAGCCATCCGATGACCAGACCGACTAGCGCTCCGATCGCGAGCTCGTAGACGACATCGCCGAGGGCCGACCAACCGAGACCGCTGGCATGGGTGCTGACCAGCGTGACGATGACGACGGTCGGGGCATCGTTGAGTCCGGATTCGGCCTCGAGGGTCGCCGTGATCCTCCGAGGGAGCGGCACGCGACGGAGCATCGAGAAGACGGCCGCCGCATCCGTCGGCGACGCGACCGCGCCGAGCAGAACCGCCGTGCGCCAGTTGAAGTCGAGCATGAAGTGCGCCAGCACCGCGACCAACCCGATGCTGATCGCCACCCCGAAGGTGGCTAGCGACAGGCCGACCGAGAGCACCGGTTTGATCTGCTTCCAAGGCGTGGTCAGACCGCCCTCGGCGAGGATGATCATGAGCGCCGCGAACCCGAGCGCATGCGCCACCTGAGCGTCGGAGAAGCGCAGCCCGATGCCGGCATCGCCGAGCGCGACACCGATCAGCAGATAGACGAGCAGCGAGGGGAAACCCACCCCGACCGACAGCCGCACCGCGAGGATCGCCAAGAGCAGCACGCCCGCCCCGACCAGCAGCGCGTGGTCGAGTGTCGGAACGTCGAAGGTCATGGCGTCACCGCTATCGAGGGGGAGACGCTGAGTTTATCGGCCGGGTGTAGTGGGTTAGCGTCGTCGCGTCAGCACGCCGAATCACCCAACTTGAAGGATCGTCGCGCCATGAACACTCGCAGGAGCCTTGTTGCCATCGCCCTGACCGCAAGCCTGCCCTTCGCGCTGGCCTCCTGCGGCAGCAGTAGTCAGGCCGACCACGCCAAGGCCTCGATCAAGGCGATGCTCATCAAGGACCAGAAGACCGACGCTGCGACTCCCCGCATGACCGACGACCAGTCCGGCTGCATCGCCAACACCGCGGTGGACAAGATCGGCATCAAGGGACTGCAGACGGCCGGCATGCTCGACAAGAAGAACAACGCCGTGTCGAGCGGCATGTCCAACGCGAAGATGTCGGCGAGCGACGCCAGCACGTTCGTGGACGCTCTCTTCGACTGCACCAACGGCGGCAAGACGATCATCGCCGCCACCAAGAAGGAGATCGACGGATCGGTTCCTGGAGCTCCGGCTTCTGCCCTCGCGTGTATCAACTCGAAGATCACCACTGAGTTCACCAAGGACCTGTTCAAGGCCGTCTTCGCCCGAGACAACGCCAAGATCAACGCTGTCCAGGCCAGCGTGGCCTCGTGCATGTCCACGTCCAAGTGACCTCGACCTAGAACGCGTTCTAGTTTTCGCCTACCCTGGGTCCGTGACCGAGTTTCCTGCACCCGCCTCCGGAACCGACATTCCCGGCGTGATCCGCGCCGACGACGTGACCGAGTGGTCGGACACCGTCGACGTCGTCGTGATCGGCTTCGGCATCTCCGGCGGCAGCGCCGCACTTGAGGCTGCCCGTGCCGGAGCGAGCGTGATCCTGCTCGAGCGTGCGGCCGAGTACGGCGGCACCAGCGCGATGGCGGGCGGTCACTTCTACCTGGGTGGCGGCACCGCCGTGCAGAAGGCGGTCGGGGTCGAGGACACCGCCGACGACATGTACAACTACCTGATGGCGGTCACCCGCGAGCCGGACGCCGACAAGATCCGGGCGTTCGCGGACGACTCGGTCGAGCACTTCGAGTGGATCGAGGCGCTCGGCATGGAGTTCGAGCGGTCCTACTACCCGCACAAGGCCGTGATCCAGCCCGGGACCGAGGGCCTGATGTTCACCGGCAACGAGAAGGTGTGGCCGTACAAGAACATGGCGCGACCGGCTCCGCGTGGCCACAAGGTGCCGAAGCCGGGCGACACGGGCGGCGCCAAGATCGTCCTCGACGCCATGGCCGAACGGGTCGCGGAGACAGCATGCGACGTGCGCTACGAGACCGGCGCCACCAACCTCGTCGTCGACGGCGATCGCGTCATGGGCGTGGCCTGGCGTCGCTTCGACGAGCGCGGCGTCATCCGCGCGAAGGCCGTGATCATCGCGGCCGGCGGCTACGTCGGCAACGAGGCGATGGTTGCCGAGTACACCCCGCAGCTCGGGTCCAAGCTCTTCCCGCTCGCCTCGACCTATGACGACGGTCTCGGGCTGCGGCTCGGCAAGTCCGTGGGCGGCGAGTGGCGGATGATGGACCAGCCCTTCATCACGGCGCCGTTCTACCCACCGTCGAAGCTGATCACGGGGATCGTGGTGAACAAGCTCGGGCAGCGCTTCGTCGCCGAGGACAGCTACCACTCGCGCACCTCGGGCATGGTGATGCAGCAGCCGGACGCCGCCGCCTATCTGATCGTCGACTCGGCTCACATCGAGCACCCGGACTTCCCGCTGTGCCCCTTCATCGACGGTTGGGAGACCGTGGCCGAGATGGAGGCCGCTCTGGGCATCCCGGAGGGTGCGCTCTCGGAGACGCTCGAGGCCTACAACAAGCACGCCGCGAACGGCGAGGACCCCGACTTCCACAAGGGCTCGGAGTGGCTGGAGCCGCAGGACCAGGGTCCCTGGGGCGCCTACGACCTCACCCTCGGCAAGGCGCTGTACGCCGGATTCACTCTGGGCGGGCTACGCGTCGACCTCGACGGTCGGGTGCAGCGGGAGGACCTGTCGGTGATCGACGGGCTCTACGCCGCGGGCGCGTGCGCGGTGAACATCGCCCAGGACGGCCTGGGGTACTCCTCCGGCACGCAGCTCGCCGAGGGCTCGTACTTCGGGCGGCGCGCCGGGAAGCACGCCGCCGCGCTCTAGGAGAGCGTCGGCAGTCGGTGGCGGCTCACGATCGACAGGCGAGTGAAGCTGCTCATCGCGATCGCGAGCCAGGAGACGAGCGCGAAGACATCGTCGCCGAGCGTCTGACGTGCAGCGCGCTCCCTCGCCACCCTTTCGTCGAAGGGCGGTAGCTCGGTGACCGCTTCCGCGAAGTCGAGAGCGGCGCGCTCCTGCTCGGTGAACAGGTCGGTCTCGCGCCATGCAGGCAGCACGGTCAGGCGGCGGTCGGACTCGCCGGCCGCTCGAGACTTCCGCGTGTGCACGTCCAGGCAGTAGTGGCACCCGTTGATCTGCGAGACCCGGATGTTCACCAGTTCGACCAGCTTCGGATCGACGCCGAGCTCCTCGCGAACGCGGGCGATGTCGTCGGACCAGGCCCGCATCGCCTTGTAGATCGTCGGATCCTGCTGGTCCAGGTAGAGGCCACGCTCCGGCTCACCCATCAGGCCGGCCAGTCCGTGATGTCCTCGTACTCCGGGTGCTTGCGAATGAAGCCGGCGACGTAGGGGCAGTGCGGAATGATCCGCTTGTTCTGCGCCCGCACGTTATCGAGCGCGAACGTGACGAGTCGTGCCGCCAGACCCTGCCCGGCGTACTCCGGTGAGGACTCGGTGTGGACGAAGTCGACGTGCTCGTCGTCGGGCAGGCGGTACTGGGTCAGGCCGACCGTCTGGTCGCCGTCGCGGATCTCGTAGCGGTGCTTCTCGGGGACGTGGAGAACGTGGATGCCGTCGGTCACGTCTTGATGATGCCCTACGGCGTGGAGGCGACCAGCGCGGCGGTGGTCATCGCGACCAGATCGTCGACGTACCGCCGCTGGGAGAGCGTGGGTCGCTTGCCGCTCTCGACAAGGCGGGCGCGCTGGGCGAGGCTCGCCGCGAGGAAGATGACGAACTCGGCAACATGGTGTCGCGCGAGGACGCGGGCCTGATGGGTGGCCACGAGATTCTCGAGCGCCGCCAGCTGTGCCGCGAGCACGGATCCACTCAGGACCTCGGTGAGCTCACCCTGCTCCAGACCGGACCAACCCGCCAGCTGTTCCATGATGCGCAGGAAGTCGCGTCCGTCGGTGGTGTTCAACAGCTCCGCGCTCGGCTCGACCAGCTGGCGGACGAGTGTGGGCAGGTCGGCGGAGGGTTGTTCTCGGCGCTGGTCCATTGCGCTCACGTGCTTGTGCACGATCGCGCCGACCAGCCCGTCGCGGGATCCGAAGTGATAGCCCACCGCCGAGTCGTTGGCCTGCCCGGCGTCGCGGACGATGTCGCGCAGGCGCGCCCCCGCCACGCCGTCGCGGGCGAAGCGCTGTTCGCCGGCGCGGATCAGGCGCTCTCGAGTGGGGGTTGCATCGCGTGGCATCACGACGGATACTAACAACATCCGTTAGTAACAGTCTTTGTTAAAACATTCGGAGTTTGCGTGAGCTACGACCCGTTCGACCCCGAGTTCCTGCGCGATCCGTACCCCACGTATGCCTGGCTGCGCGACCACAGTCCGGTCCATCACCAGCCGAAGACCACCGAAGCGCCGTCCTTCTGGGCTCTTTCGCGCTTCGAGGACATCTGGGACGCGGTCCGTGAGCCAGAGGTCTTCTCCTCGGCCAGCGGGCTCACCTTCTTCCCCGACGAGATCGGCCAGCTGGGACTTGCGCCCACCATCGTGATGATGGATCCGCCGCGTCAGACGCAGCTGCGCGGGCTGATCGGGCGAGGCTTCACACCGAAGCGAGTAGCGGAGCTCGAGGAGACCATTCGGGCGTTCGCCCGACATCGTGCTGCCGATGTCAGGGACGGAGCCGGCGATCTCCACCGGGATTTCTCCAGCACGATCCCCACCTTCGTGCTCGCCGAACTACTCGGCGTTCCGCATGAGGATCGCGTGCGCTTCGCGCCGTGGGTGCGCACGCTGACGGATCTGCAGAACGACGCGTTCGGCTCGGCCGCAGCGGCCGGGATGACGGCGATCGCGGAGATGTTCGAGTACTTCACCGCGGTCATTGCCGAGCAGCGGCGCGCGCCTCGGGACGACCTCATCGGCGCCCTGGTCCAGGCGGAGGTGGACGGCGAGCGATTGACCGACTGGGACATCCTCGGCTTCTGCTTCGTGATGGTCGCGGGCGGGAGCGACACCACAGCGTCGTTGATCTCGCACGGGGTCGCGCTGCTGACCGACGCGCCTGAGCAGCGGAAGTTCCTCCTCGAGGATCCGTCGCTCCTGCCCGACGCACTGGTCGAGTTCCTGCGGCTGGAGAGCTCGGTGCAGGGACTGTGTCGCGAGACGACGCGCGACGTCACGATCCGCGACACCACGATCCCTGCGGGCGAGAAGGTGCTGATGCTCTACGCCGCGGCGAATCGTGACCCGCGC
>JBQCDC010000401.1:0-4066 GCA_051961575.1 Marmoricola sp. | reverse complement strand
TGCTCGGGGATGTCCACGCCGACGTTCACCAGGCCGCGATGGAGCTCCCAGACCGCTACCCCGGCGGCCACCAGGACGACGACCAGGAAGGCCGTCTTCGCGATCAGCAGTGAGGCCAGCACGGTGACCCCCAACAACACCCCGGAGATCACCGCTGCCCGGAGGTCGCGACCGTAGCGTCCGTTGGACGCTGGGGCGGCGGGAGTCGAGGTGGCGGTCATGGAGAGCGAGGCCTAGACCTCGAGGAGCTCTGCTTCTTTGTTCTTGAGCATCTCGTCGATCTGGTCGGTGTGCTTCTTGGTGGCCGCGTCGAGCTTCTTCTCGGCGCCGGTCACGTCGTCCTTGCCGACCTCGCCGTCCTTCTCGAGCTTGTCGAGGGTCTGCTTGGCGCCACGGCGGATGTTGCGCACCGAGACACGGCCATCCTCGGCCTTGCCGCGCGCCAGCTTGATGTACTCCTTGCGGCGGTCCTCGGTCAGCTCGGGGAAAGCACACCGCAGGGTCTTGCCGTCGTTGGTCGGGTTCACGCCCAGGTCGGAGTCACGGATCGCCTTCTCGATGGCCGCCATGGCGCCCATGTCGAACGGCGCCACGATGATCGTGCGCGCGTCCTGTGCGGTGAACGACGCCAGCTGCTGGATCGGGGTGGGTGTGCCGTAGTACTCCGCCGTGATCTTGGAGAACATGCTGGGGTTGGCTCGGCCAGCGCGGATGGTGGCGAACTCCTCACGGGTGACCTCGACGGCCTTACCCATCTTCGCCTCGGCGTCACTGAGCGTCTGGTTGATCACGAGCGTTGCTCCTCTAGCTGTACTTCTTGGGGTTGGGCAGCGGGCGGTGCGTCAGATGCCCGCGCTGACCAGCGTGCCGATCTTCTCACCTTGGACGACCCGGAGGATGTTGCCCTCGGGCTCCATCCCGAAGACCACCATCGGCAGCTTGTTCTCGCCGCACAGGGCGAAAGCCGTCTGGTCCATGATGCGCAGACCCTGCGCGATCGCGTCGTCGTAGGTCACCTGGTCGAGCTTGATGGCGTCCGGGTTGGTGCGCGGGTCGTCGCTGTAGACGCCGTCCACGCCGTTCTTGGCGACGAGCACGACCTCGCACTTGCTCTCGAGCGCGCGCTGCACGGCGACGGTGTCGGTCGAGAAGTACGGCATGCCCATGCCGGCACCGAAGATGACCACGCGGCCCTTCTCCATGTGGCGGATGGCGCGACGCGGGACGTAGGGCTCAGCGACCTGGCCCATCGTGATCGCGGTCTGCACGCGGGTGTCGACGCCGAGCTTCTCGAGGAAGTCCTGGAGGGCGAGGCAGTTCATGACGATGCCGAGCATGCCCATGTAGTCGGCTCGGGCGCGGTCCATGCCGCGCTGCTGGAGCTCTGCCCCACGGAAGAAGTTGCCGCCGCCGGTGACGACGGCGACCTGAACACCGGCCCGCTGCACCTCGGCGATCTCCGCCGCGATGGCCTGCACCACATCAGGATCGACACCGACGTTGCCCCCGCCGAACACCTCGCCGGAAAGCTTGAGCAACACGCGCCGATAAGCAGTCACGCCCTGAACCCTACAGTGGGTTCAGGGCGTGACTGATGCGTCATTTGTGACTAGGCGCCGACCTCGAAGCGAGCGAAGCGGGTGACCGTGGTGTTGGCCGCATCCAGCAGGCTCTTCACCGACTTCTTCGGCTCGAAGACCGACTCCTGGTCGAGCAGCACGATCTCCTTGAAGAACGCACCGATGCGGCCCTCGACGATCTTGGCGACAGCCGCCTCCGGCTTGCCCTCCTCCAGCGTCTTCTTGGTGAGAACGTCCTTCTCGGCGGCGACGACGTCCGCGGGGACGTCCTCGCTGGTCAGGTACTGCGCCTTGAGGGCCGCAGCCTGCTGAGCGGCCTGCTTGGCGGCAGCCTCGTCGCCCGTGTACTCGACGAGAACGCCGAGCGTCGGCGGCAGGTCGGACGCCTTCTTGTGCAGGTACACCGTGGTGTTCCCGTCGAAGTAGGCAACCTGGCCGAGCTCGATCTTCTCGCCGATGGTGCGGGCGAGCTCGTCGACGGTCTCGCCGACGGTGGTGTCGCCGAGCTTCACCTCACGGAGCGACGCGACGTCGTTCACCTGAGCGTCATTGGCAGCCTCGGCGATCGCCTGGGCCGCGTTGATGAACGCCTCGTTCTTGGCGACGAAGTCGGTCTCGGCGAGCAGGCTGACCAGCGCGTTGCCCGAGGAGGCGACGAGTCCGGCCGAGGTCTCGCGCTCCGCGGCGCGGGCGGCGGCCTTGGCAGCACCCTTGACGCGGAGGTACTCGACCGCGGCGTCGAAGTCGCCGGTCTCGTCGAGCGCCTTCTTGCAGTCCATCATCCCGGCCTGGGTCAGCTCACGGAGCTTCTTGACGTCGGCGGCGGTGTAGGCCATCAGAGATTTCTCTTTCTACGTTGGTTGAAGTGGGCTGCTGATGAGGGCGTTCAGGCCTCGGGCTGGGCCTCGGGAGCCTCAGCGGCGGGCGCCTCGGCCGGAGCCTCGGCAGCGGGAGCCTCCGTCGCCTCAGCGGCAGGAGCCTCGGCCGCCGGAGCCTCGGCCGGCTTGTCGCCCTCGAGGAGGTCGCGCTCCCAGTCGGCGAGCGGCTCGTCCGCACCGATGCCGGCAGCGGCGTCGGTCTTGACGCCCGAGCGAGCGATGAGTCCGTCCGCGACGGCGTCCGCGACGACGCGGGTCAGCAGGCCGACAGCGCGGATCGCGTCGTCGTTGCCCGGGATCGGGTAGTCGACCAGGTCGGGGTCGCAGTTGGAGTCGAGGATCGCGATGATCGGGATCCGGAGCTTGCGGGCCTCTTCGACCGCCAGGTGCTCCTTGTTGGTGTCCACGATCCACACGGCCGAAGGCGTGCGGCTCATCTCGCGGATACCACCGAGGGACTTGTCGAGCTTGATGTGCTCGCGCTTCATCTGAAGCAGTTCCTTCTTAGTACGACCCGAGCCTGCCACCTTGTCGAAGTCGACGTCGTCGAGCTCCTTGAGGCGGTTGATCCGCTGGTTCATCGTCTGGAAGTTGGTGAGCATGCCACCGAGCCAGCGCTGGTTCACGTAGGGCATGCCGACGCGGGTGGCCTGCTCGGCGATGGCCTCCTGGGCCTGCTTCTTGGTACCCACGAACATGATCGTGCCGCCCTTGGCGACGGTGTCCTTGATGAACGCGTAGCTGGAGTCGATGTAGGACAGCGACTGCTGCAGGTCGATGATGTAGATGCCATTGCGCTCGGTCATGATGAAGCGCTTCATCTTGGGGTTCCAGCGACGGGTCTGGTGCCCGAAGTGGACGCCGCTCTCGAGGAGCTGGCGCATGGTAACGACGGCCATGCCGTATTCCTTTGTGTCGATTCTCAGTTGTCGCCTTGAGCGGGTGCTCGCGGCCCTGACGCCCGACGTGGGACCCACCCGGCGAACCGGGACCGAGATCCTCACCCAGATGTGGCACCTGGAATGCGGGCGTGCGAAATCAGCCCCTCGCGGAGCTGTTGGGTCGATTCTAGGTGCTCACAGGGGTGTTGTCGAAACGGTCAACAGGCGCCCGAGCGGGCCGTTGTCCACACGTGGGCCACGCTCGACCGTGCCCGGCCGGCATGGGAGAACGACCATGGTCGGATGGGTCTCCTCGCAGCGCTTTTGAGCGCGGCCAGCCTCGTACTGAGCACCGCAGCCGCTTCCCCGCCGCCCGCGCCCTCCGTCGTGCCGTCGCCAGCGGCACTTCGAGGCGTGTGGCCGGTCCAGCCGCCCACCGTCGTGCGGGGTTTCGAGCCGCCAGTCGAAGCGTGGACCGCGGGCCACCGAGGCGCTGATCTCGCCAGCACGATCGGTTCGCCTGTGGTGGCCAGTCTTGCGGGGACGATCACCTTCGCGGGCGTGGTGGCTGGACGCGGAGTGGTGGTGATCAACCACGGCGACACGCGCACGACCTACGAGCCGGTCATCGCCGACGTGAAGGGGGGCGACGAGGTGCGGGCCGGAGACCGCATCGGGACTCTCGACGTCGCGCAGAGCCATTGCTTCCCCGTGGCGTGCCTGCACT
>JBQCDC010000400.1:0-23340 GCA_051961575.1 Marmoricola sp. | reverse complement strand
GAGTACGCGCGCTCACGGTCGGCGAGCTGACATGTCGGCCCCGACCATCACGTACGGGACGATCCTGGCGCGCAACTACCTGCCCAAGGCGGTGACGCTCGCGCAGAGCCTGACGCGCTACCACCCGGATCTGAAGCTGGCAGTGCTCCTCATCGACGTCGCGCGCGACGAGGATCTGCCGCAGATCCCGGGGCTGGTCACCTACAGCACCGAGTGTCTCGGGCTCACCGAGCGCGAGGTTCTGCACGAGGCGATGATCTACGACCTCGTCGAGTTCGCCACCGCGGTGAAGCCGTTGTTCCTCCAGCGGCTGCTGCAGGACACCGACCAGGCCGCCTACCTCGACCCGGACATGTACCTGACCGGTCCGATGGTGGAGCTACCCGTCGATCTCGCGAACAGCGAGGGCGGCATCCTGATCACGCCGCACTTCCTGCGCCCTGTCACCGCCGACGCGGCGATCTCCGAGGGTCACCTGCTCACCGTCGGCGTCTACAACCTCGGGTTCTGCGCCGTGGATCGCCGTGCGGCCGGCTTCCTCCAGTGGTGGTGGGGTCACCTGAAGGAGAACTGCCTCTTCGACCTGCTCTCGGGGCTGTTCGTCGACCAGAAGTGGGTGGACATCGGCAGCGTGCTGTTCCACGCGACCGCCTGGCAGCACGCGGGCTACAACGTCAGCGTGGCCAACCTGCACGAGCGACCGATCGCGCTCGAGGGCGACGACTACCTCGTAGCCGGCACCGGCGATCACCTCCGGCTCTTCCATTTCCACTCCTTCGACACCAGCGCGCCGAACGAGCTGTCCACGCGCTTCGGGGGGTCGACCGCCCAGCTGCGTGCGAGCAGCGATGCGCTGGACACGCTCTGCGAGGAGTACGCGGCTGCGCTCATCGCCAACGAGAAGGCGTACGGCGACTGGCCGTCCTATCCCTACTGGCACGACTCGACCGGACAGCGGATCTCGCGTCATGTCCGCCGGGCCTATCGTCTCGCCAGCGCTGAAGGCACGAAGCTGCCGTCGCCCTTCCTCGCAGAGGATCGCGATGCCTACGTGCAGTGGCGTCGGAAGGCCTGGAAGTCCGTGAGCAAGGGTCTGGTGGGCGACGCCGCGAAGAGCGCGCGTGCGGCCCTGCCGGACGAGATCCTGCGCTTCAAGAAGCGCTTCCCCAAGCTCGCGGGTGGGGTTCGCGAGAACTTCGTCAGCAACGACGGGATCTGGGGCTGACGCTCAGCGCTTGCTGATCCGCTGAAGAAGGTCGCGGGTCTGCTCGACGGTCTGGCGCCACGTGAAGGTCGCGGCGTGCGCGCGGGCGGACTGGAGAGCTTCGGGTGACATCCCCTCCGCCTCAAGTACCGCCTCGGCTATCGCCTCGGCGCTCCAGTTGGTGGCGAGGGCCGCGTGACCGCCCGCGATCTCGACGCAGCCGGGGTCCGGTCCGATGACGACGGGCTTGCCGAGCGCCATGCCCTCGACGATCGGGAGTCCGAAGCCCTCGAAGGAACTCGGGAAGGCGATCAGGCCCGCTGAGGCGATCGTCTTCTGGAACTCGTCGTCGTCGAGGAAGGGCGACAACGCGACGGTGTCGGTGAGGTTGTTGGCCGTGATGAGGTCGGTCAGCGTGGTGCGGAGTTCGCTGTTGACGCCGAGGAAGAGCAACGGGCGGTCGTAGCCCTGGTCGCGCAGCTTGGCCCAGGCCTCGATCAGCAGCTCCGGGTTCTTGTTCGTGTGATGGGCGAAGGCGATCGCCGGACCGCTGCGTGACGACTCGGGCCAGGCCAGGACGTGGTCGGCGCCGAGGTAGCTGACAGCGCTCGGCTTGGCCATGGTATTGGGGTGCAGGCGGTGGAGGTCGTCGAGGCTGCGGTGCGAGATCGCCAGCACACCGGCGGCCAGCTGGTAGCTACGACCGTAGGAGACCCGACGCATCAACCTGCGGGCCGCGGTGAACTCGTGGGGGAGGATCTCGAACCGCAGGTCGAGGATGACGATCGCGAGCGGTGACGTGCCCCGGCGGATGTCGGTCGTCGGCGCGGTCGCGAGGACGGCGTCGGGCTTCAGCTCTTGGATCAGTCGGTGCATCGAGGTCATCTGGACTCGGGGGCGCTGCACCATGTCCGGACGACCGACCGGGAACTCGTGGCGGGTCAGCCCCGGGGTGGCCAGGGTCGACCCGGCGCGGAGGACCACGTGCACGTCGTCGTCCGGGTAGAGGTCGTGCCACTGAGCGAGCGTCTGCTCGACGTAGGTGCGGATGCCGCCGTATTCGGCGCAGAGCGCGTCGACCACGATCCTCATGAGAGGTTGCTGTCCTCGAGGTAGTGCGGGGCTTCCGCCACACCGGACTCGATGCGCTCGATGTCCACCTCGACCATGCGGTTGATGGTGTCGGTGAACGCGTGCTTCGGCGCCCAGCCCAGCTCCTGGATCGGACGTCCGTCGACGTCGGCGATCACCGCGGCATCGGAGGGCCGCAGCACGGCCGCGTCGTGGTCCACATAGGACCAGGCGTCGGAGATTCCTGCGGCGCGGAAGGCCTCTTCGACGAAGTCGCGCAGCGAGTGGATGACCCCGGTGCCCACGACGTAGTCGGCCGGCTCGTCGGCGAGCAGGATGGCCCGCATGGCGCGCACGTGGTCGGCAGCGTTGCCCCAGTCGCGCTGCACCTCGAGCGGGCCGAGCTCGAGTCGCTCTGCTCGACCCGTGACGATCTCGGCGACACCGTTGGTCACCTTGCGGGCCACGAAGGTTGTCGGGCGCAGCACGCTGTTGTGGATATGGAGCACCGCGGCGCTCGAGAAGCGCCCCTGGTCGCGCGCCGCCGTGGTCGCCTCGCGAGCGATGACCTTCCCCTGCGCATAGGGGCTGTCGGTGGCGCCGTGGGTCTCCTCGACGGAGGCTGCTTGAAGGAATCGCGTTTCTGGGAACGGCTCCAGGGCCTTCAGCAGATCCGCCGACGCCTGGCCGTTGATCGCGACCGTCTCCTCCGGCGCGTTCCAGCTGCGTCCCACCGACGAGATCGCGGCCAGGTTGTAGACCTCGTCGGGTCGTAGGTCGGCGATCAGCCGAGCCATCCCGTCGTGGTCGCGCACGTCCATCTCCACGAGGTCGACGCCCTCCAGATAGGGCGCCATCGCCGTGCTGCTGGGGCTACCCGGCCTGACGGTGCCCACGACCCGGCCGCCTTCGGCGAGCAGGAGTCGAGCCAACAGCACGCCGTCCTGACCGGAGACCCCCGTGATGAGGTGGGTGCGGTTCACCGGTTCAGGAGCCTCGACATCTTCTCGAGGTCGCTGTCCACCATGATCTTGGCGAGCACGTCCGCATTGGTCTGGGCCTTCCAGCCGAGCACGGTCTGCGCCTTGGAGGCATCCCCGATGAGTGCGTCGACCTCGGTGGGCCGCTCGTACTGCTGGTCGTAGCGGACGTGGTCCTCCCAGTTCAGGCCGGCGTGCGCGAACGCGGAGGCGCAGAACTCGCGAACCGTGGTGCCGACGCCGGTGGCGAGCACGTAGTCGCTGGGCTCGTCGTGCTGCAGCATCCGCCACATGCCTTCGACGTACTCGGGCGCATAGCCCCAGTCGCGGACGGCCTCGAGGTTGCCGAGGTCGAGATGGTCGGTGACGCCCAGCTTGATGGACGCGACACCGAGCGTGATCTTGCGCGTCACGAAGCTCTCGCCGCGTCGGGGCGACTCGTGGTTGAAGAGGATGCCGGACACCGCGAACAGGTCGTAGGCCTCGCGGTAGTTGACCGTCACCCAGTGCGAGTAGAGCTTGGCCGCGCCATAAGGGGACCGCGGGTAGAAGGCGGTCGCCTCGTTCTGCGGCGGCGGAGTCGCGCCGAACATCTCCGAGGTCGAGGCTTGGTAGAAGCGGCAGTCGAGCCCAGCGGCTCGGATGGCCTCCAGAAGGCGCAGCGTGCCGACGGCGTCCGTGGACGCGGTGTACTCGGGCATCTCGAACGAGACCTTGACGTGGCTCTGCGCGCCGAGGTTGTAGACCTCGTTCGGCTGGATCGCGTGGATCAGGTTCACCAGGCTGACGCCGTCGGTGAGGTCGCCGTAGTGCAGGTGCAGGTTCTCGTTGGTGTGCAGGTGGTCGATACGGGACCGGTTCAGGGTCGAGGCGCGACGGACGAGTCCGTGGACCTCATAACCCTTGTCCAGCAACAGTTCTGCGAGGTACGAACCGTCCTGCCCCGTGATGCCCGTGATCAACGCGCGCTTCATGGGGCCGAAGCCTACCGGCAGGCAAGGCGCGCCTCATGACCCGCTGCTACTGTGCGCGCGTGCCTGCCAGCGACGGCGTTTCCGCAGCGAATTCCGCCCCCGTTCCAGCGTTCGAGTGCCCCCCGGTGGTGCTGATCTGCTTCAACCGCGTGGACCGCGTGCGCGAGGTGATCAACGCCGTCCGCACGACGCAGCCGCAACGAGTCCTGGTGATCGCGGACGGACCTCGTGCGCACGTGCCGAGCGATGCGGAGCTGTGTGCCGAGGTACGGGCGGTCGTGGAGGCGGAGATCGATTGGCCGTGCCAGGTCGATCGGAGATTCTCCGAGACGAACCAAGGCGTCGAACAGACGGTGGAGCTCGGTCTGGACTGGGTTTTCGGGCTCGTGGACCGCGCCATCGTCTTCGAGGACGACTGCGTTCCTGATCCGACCTTCTTCCCGTTCGCGGCGGAGCTGCTCGATCGCTACGAGCACGACGAGCGCATCGCGATGGTGTCCGGGACCCGCTTCGCCATCGATGACGACGCGGTCTTCGGCGATCTCAGCTACGTCTTCACCACCTTCTCGCTGACCTGGGGCTGGGCGACCTGGCGCCGCGCGTGGCTGCGCCATCGCGCGAGCTTTCCGCGCGACTACATCGACCGGCCCGGGGAGGACTCACACGCGCCGCGCCGGGTCGGGCATCCGAAGTACCGCCACGGCGCGCTCCAGACCTGGGGCGGTCATCGCTACTTCAACGAGGTCGCCCGAGCGCGAGGCCACGAGTTCGGCTGGGACAGCCAGTGGTTCCGTAGCCAGGCCCTGTTCGGCACCCTGTCGGTGGCGCCGGCCGTCAACATGGTGCACAACAACGGCTTCGGCGACGACGCGACGCACACGAATTCCTCGCGTCTCATGCCGGCCGCGGAGCCGATTCGGTTCCCGCTGGTGCATCCGGAGACGCCGGTGCTCAACGCCGTCGCGGAGCGGAGTCTCGAGTACTGCCTCGTCCGGACCAACGGTCGCCTGGCCCGCACGTTGCGCAAGGTGATCCCGCGAGGACGAGTCCGGACGGCGCTGCGACACGTGGCCGAGCGCGTGGTCCGGCACCGTTAGGCCAGCAGATCCTCCAAGGCCGCCTCGAGAGCGGGGACCGGGATCTCGATGTCGGTGAGGACGCCCGTCATCTCGCTGTGCGGCTTCGGTGGCCGTCCGGACCCGACGAGGTACCGGTAGCGCACGTCGGGGATCTGGGTGGCCATCGTCCAGTAGCACGGGTTGACGTAGTCGGGGGCGAAGAGCTCGAGCAGCCGTAGGCCGGGACTCGCGAAGGCGAGGTTGGTCAAGGCGGCGCCGTGGGGCGCGACGATCGCTTCCGCCGCCGAGAAGTGGTCGATCTGCTCACGCACGGTGTGCGCGCCAGGATCGAACGATACGAACCCATGCTTCTCGAGGACGGCCCAGTGCTGGTCCTCGTTGTTCAGGCGCCGCGTGTTCTTCGCGGTGCCGCGGGTCAGGTAGAGGCGACGCGGGAGTCCTGCCGTGTTCTGCGCGGGCAATGCCGACTTCAGCCAGTTCATGGTCCACGTCGGCGCCATCAGGTCGGGGTTGGGCAGCGAGGGCACCAGGAGGCGGTGCGCCCGTACGGCGAGCTGGTTGGCCGGCTCGATCGCCTTCAGGTCCTCAAGCCCCAGTATCGCCAGCAACTCTCGCTGGTAGCGGCTGCCGCTGTTGAGGTAAGCCGCGTCCGGGCGGAACCCGGGCAGGCACTCCTGCAACAGGCCCCACCGGGGCAGCACGTCGGTGACGAAGTGGAAGTAGTTGGCGTTCGATCCCGCGGCCGCGAGCACGACCAGGTCGCCGTCGAAGCTCTCGGGCTCCGGTAGCCGGGGTCGGAGGTAGATCGGGTGCTCGCGCCAGCTCGAGATTCCGAAGTAGCCGCTGGTCTCGTAGTCGAGGCGTCCGCCGGGCGTGACCGTGGCGGCGTAGGTCCCCACTACCATGCCGCCGTCGAGGTCGAGCGTCATGCGGGGACGCACGTCGTACGTCGAGCGCCAGTCGAAGATCCAGTGGTTGCTGGGCGATCCGATCGGAACCTCCCGGCGCAGCGATTCGGCGTCGCCTCCGGCGTGGATGCGGGTCGTCTGGGGCTCGAGCGCCAGCGTCTCGGCGACCGAGGTCGTCGCAGTGACAGGAACGCTTCGCTCGCCGCCGAGGCGCGCCACGGGCCGGGTGAGCGCGCCGGTGGCACGTGTGGTTGCGCGGTGAGCCCGTTTGACCAGCGGCCAGAGCGGCTGGAGCTGCGAAGGCAGGCGGGACATCGTCAGGCGACGCGCTCGAACCAGGCGACGCCCTGGCGCGGGTTCTCGATGTCGCGGCGCACGGCCTTCAGGCCGCCCTTGCCGAGGTGGCTCTCCAACTCCGACCAGTCGTGCCCGGGGACGTCGTGGTACTCCAGGACCAGGCGCTGGACCGACGACCAGATGCCGGGGTCGGTGCCGAGCACCATCTGGTACTCAGCGCCCTCGGTGTCGATTTTGACCAGATCCGGTGAGGTCTCGCAGCGCGCGAAGGCGTCCTCGAGCGACACGCAGGTCACGGTGACCGAGGTCGCTGACTGCGTCTCGGTGACGCGGTTGAGGCTGCTCCCGCCGTCGTTGTCCTCGAACTCGAGCGTGCCGTTGCGATCGGAGACCGCCTCGGCGTGCACCGTGATCCGGTCTTCGAGGCCGTTGAGGGACACGTTGCGCTGCAGCCACTGGGCCGTACCGGGCGACGCCTCGTAGGAGTGGATCCGCGCCTGCGGGTCCCGCGACCCGATCGCCACGCTGAAACAACCGATGTGGCCACCGATGTCGAGCACCGAGGTCGCGTCCGGCAGGCCGGCGAGCAGGCTGTCCAGCCGGTAGGAGTCATCGGCGAAGACTTCGTAGACCGGCACGCGAGCACCCGGAACGTTCGGGCATGCGATCACCGGTCCGCTCCGGGTGCTGAACCGGAGCTCCTCGAACCGGTCGGGTTGGAGGATGTGGCGCAGCAGCGTCTGACCGCCTTCGAAGCGGGTCAGGGTCTGCGCGACGCGCCGAGCGTTGTGGACCAGACGGTTCATGCAGTGCTCGCTTCTAGATTCGACTGAGGGCCGGTGTTGCCGTGAGGACAGTAGAGGGCGCCGTGGACGAGTCCTCCGCGGCCTCCTCCTCCGGACGCTTCTCGAAGATCGGATGCGCCAGGATCACCAGGGCCATCGCAGCCCAGGCGAATCGGTCCCACAGCGTGGGGTTGAAGGCTTCGTCGACGAAGTAGCCGAGTGCTCCCAGCGCGATGCGGTGCATCGGACCCGCCAGGATCAGGGGCTTCAGGATCGTGGCGACCACCACGATGAAGGACAGGAGGCCGAAGACGCCGACAGCGGCGGCGAGCTGCAAGTAGATGTTGTGCGCGAAGAACGCCTGGGTGAAGTAGCCGGTGCCGAGCCACGGATGGTGCACCACGGCATCCCAACCAGTCGCTGCCAGCTGGGAACGTTGCTGGTCGGATCCGGCCGCGCTGCTCGCGGAGGGGTTGAGCAGACGGTTGAGCGCTGAGTTCGAGCCGAGACTGGACGCGAACTCGCTGATGACGAGCAGACCGCCGGCGCCGGTCAGGCCGAGCGCGTAGAACCAGGCCCCGGACCGCTCGATGATCGGAATCGCCACCACCATGACCGCGACGGCGACGACAGCCGCGCGACTGCCGGACATGCTGAGCCCGGCGATGTTGATGAGCGCGGCCCCCCAGACGATGGGCCGGCGGACCGGCCGCACCTGTCCGTCGAGGTAGAAGAGCAGCCCGACGGAGATGACGCCGCAGATCCCGAAGGCGTTGGGGTGCGTGGTCAAGCCGAACAACCGGTGGCTCTGACCCAAGGCGAGGCCGTACATCATGCTGATGGTCTGGCCGACGACGTAGAGGCCGGCCATGCGGTTGATCAGCCGGCGCTCCGGCCGCCACCAGGCGACGAACGTGGGCAGCCAGAACAGCGCCAGGAAGAGGCGCAGCACGCGGAAGAGGCTCTGCAGCGCCTCGGGGTGGGCGATCGAGCTGAGCACGCTGAGGAAGAACAGCACGCCGAGTCCGGCCAGGTAGCCGAAGGGCATCTCGATCTTCTTGGTCAGCAGCTTCGGGAACAGGAGCATGAAGGCCCCGAAGAAGAGGACGTCGGAAATCGTGATCGGCCCGGCGGTGACGTTCTTGCTGAAGATCGGGGCGAAGAGCATGCCGCCCTGGATGAAGATCCCGCCGAGTCGTTCCGATCCGAGAGCGGTCAGCGCGAGGATCCCGAAGGCGAGGACGAGGGCGGCCAGTCCACCGAGAAGACCGGTCGTTGCGAGTGCCGTGAGACCGAGCACGAGAACGCACGGGCCGACGAAGGCAAAGGTGCGTCCGATCACGGTGGGAGTTTAGACGGTTGCACTGATGGACCGGTGCTTGGCTCGGTAGTACGGGTGTGTTTGACTGACGCCGATTTGGGCGACATGCACAGAGCGTGTGGGCGGACAGCGTCGGGAGGATCAACTCGTGGGTGAAGTGGACGTGCTCGTTGCCGGCGGGGGTGGCTTCATCGGTGGCCACCTGGTCGCTGACCTCCTGAGCCAGGGCAAGTCGGTGCGCTCCGTCGACGTGAAGCCCCTCGACGAGTGGTACCAGGTCCACCCCGACGCCGAGAACTCCCAGGCCGACCTGTCGTTGCTCACCAACGCGATGACCGCCACCGAGGGTGCGCGCGAGGTCTACCTGCTGGCTGCCGACATGGGCGGCATGGGCTTCATCGAGAACAACAAGGCGCTGTGCATGCTCACGGTGCTGACCAGCACCCACCTGCTGCAGGGGGCGCAGCAGAACGGCGCCGAGCGGCTCTTCTACTCGTCCTCGGCGTGCGTCTACGCCGCCGACAAGCAGACGAACCCCGACATCACCGCGCTCAAGGAGTCGGACGCCTACCCCGCCATGCCCGAGGACGGCTACGGCTGGGAGAAGCTCTTCACTGAGCGCATGTGCCGTCACTTCACCGAGGACTTCGGCTTCCAGACGCGCGTTGCCCGCTACCACAACGTCTACGGGCCGAACGGCACCTGGACCGGCGGTCGCGAGAAGGCGCCCGCGGCGGTCTGTCGCAAGGTGGCCACCGCCGCCATCACCGGCAACCACGAGCTCGACATCTGGGGCGACGGCGAGCAGACCCGCAGCTTCATGTACATCGACGACTGCGTGAAGGGCTCGCAGATGATCATGGCGGGCGACAGCGGCGTGCCGGTCAACCTGGGCAGCGACGAGCTCGTCAGCATCAATCAGCTGTACTCGCTGGCTGAGGAGTTCGCGGGCATCAAGTGCAAGCGCAACTACCAGCTCGACGCTCCGCAGGGCGTGCGTGGCCGTAACAGCGACAACACCCAGATCCTCGAGACCTACGGATGGGCGCCGTCCATCTCGCTGGCCGAGGGCATGGAGAAGACCTACCGCTGGATCTACGACCAGGTGAAGGCGCAGGCGTGATCCGCCTCGCCGTGGGCTCGTGAAGGTTCTGGTCCACGACTACGCGGGCCATCCGTTCCAGGCTCAGCTGAGCCGTTCGCTCGCCGGTCGTGGGCATGACGTCGTCCACTCGTACTGCGCGGCCTACGCGTCGGGCAAGGGCCGCCTTGAGGCGCTGCCCGGGGAGGCACTGCGGTTCGAGCCGATCGGCGCCGACTTCCGCATCGCCAAGATGGACTTCGGCCGTCGGCTGATCCAAGAGGTCAAGCTCGGGTTCGAGCTCGTCGGTCTGATCCGTCGCGAACGACCGGACGTGGTGATGGTCGCGAACGTGCCGATCCCGACGCTGAGCGTGATGGCGCTGGCCCTGATCGTGCTGCGCATCCCGTGGGTGCTGTGGCACCAGGACGTGCAGGCCGTGGCGATCCGGAGCTTCGCGGGCGAGAAGCTGGGGCGCGGCTTCAAGCTCGTGGCGGACGGCATCGAGATCGCGGAGCGCTGGTGTGCGCGGCGCGCGAAGGCGATCGTCGTCATCTCGGATGGCTTCCTGGGCGTGCACCGCGACTGGGGTACTGCGTCCAAGACGACCGTGATCCCCAACTGGGCGCCCTTGGACGAGATCGTGCCCGTCGAGCGCGACAACGCGTGGAGCGCCGAGCACCAGTTGTCCGACGGCCCCCGGATCGTCTACTCGGGCACCCTCGGCCTCAAGCACAACCCGACGCTCCTGCCGCAGCTCGCCGCCCGGGTGCGCGACCTGGGCATCGACGCGCAGCTGGTCATCGTGAACGAGGGCCCCGCTGAGGATCTCCTGCGCGATGAGGCGCGACGCCTCGACGTCGATCTGGTGCTCCTGCCGTTCCAGCCGTACGAGCGCCTGTCCGAGGTGCTGGGCAGCGCGGACGTGCTGGTGGTGCTGTTGGAGAAGGACGCCGGCGTGTTCTCGGTGCCGTCGAAGACGCTGTCCTATCTGTGCGCCGGGCGACCGGTGCTGGGCATGATGCCGAGCGAGAACCTCGCGGCCGCGCTCGTGAGCCAGATCGATGGCTGTGTGGTCTCGCCGGATGTGTCCTCGCTGGACGAGGCCGCGGCGTTCGTCGTCGACGTCATCACCGACGCCGAGCGGGCGGCCACGATCGGCAAGGCGGCCCGCGAGTTGGCCGAGCGCGAGTTCGGACTCGGTCCGATCACCGATCGGTTCGAGCTCATCCTGAGCGACGCCAGTCGCTAGACATCTCACTTCATGGACAGCGTGTCCGGAATTCGAGATCGCCGTTTCCATGCGAGATTCCGGGCTGTCTAGACTTCAACACATGTTCTCGACACACCTGACCAAGCGTCGCGCAGTGGATCACTGCCGCGTCCGCTCGTCGCTGTGTCGAATGTCCTGACCGGCGTCAGGAGCCTGCGCGCACGCCTTTGCGCGCCCCTTCCGCACTGACGCTTGAGCGCTCTTTCCCCGCCCAAACTCGTCGTCAGGACTTGTCATGACTCAATCCTCAACGCCCCAGATCGATCCGCGTGGCCCGCGGTTCACAGCGGGCGTCACGCTGGTGATCCTCGCGGTCGCCCTGGTCACGCCGCGGCCGGTCAGCATCGTGCTGGTGGCCCTGCAGACAGCGGCTTTCGCGATCGGCGCTCTTCGCGGCGTCCAGTTCACGCCTACGGCGTTCGTGTTCCGCAAGGTGATCCGCCCGCGGCTGTCCGCGCCGAGCGAGCTCGAGGACGCACGTCCGCCGCGCTTCGCTCAGACGGTCGGCCTCGGCTTCACGGTGGTCGCCCTGATCGGCTACGCCTCCGGCGCCACTCTGGTCGGTCAGATCGCCGTGGGCTTCGCGGTCATCGCCGCGTTCCTCAACGCAGTCTTCGGCTTCTGCCTGGGCTGTGAGCTCTACCTGCTCATCAAGCGCATCACACCCAACAACCAAGAACCAACCAACACCAACCAAGCTGAACAGACCCACAACAAGAAGGAAGCAATCGCATGAGCCGCGAAAACGTACTGGTCACCGCTGAGTGGGTCGAGGAGAACCTCGACACCCCCGGCATCGTTCTGATCGAGGTCGACGAGGACACCTCGGCATACGACCGCAGCCACATCCGTGGTGCGATCAAGCTCGACTGGACGACCGACCTGCAGGACCAGGTTCGCCGTGACTTCGTGAACAAGGCCCAGTTCGAGGCCCTGCTCTCCGACAAGGGCGTCGCCAACGACGACACCGTCGTGCTCTACGGCGGTAACAACAACTGGTTCGCCGCCTACGCCTACTGGTACTTCAAGCTCTACGGCCACCAGGACGTGAAGCTGCTCGACGGCGGTCGCAAGAAGTGGGAGCTCGACGCGCGCGAGCTGACCGACGAGCCGGTCAAGCGCGAGGCGACCTCATACACCGCCAAGGAGCAGGACCTCTCGATCCGCGCCTTCCGCGATGACGTCGTGGCTTCGATCGGCGTGCAGAACCTGGTCGACGTGCGCTCGCCCGACGAGTACGCGGGTCGTCTGCTCGCCCCGGCCCACCTCCCGCAGGAGCAGGCCCAGCGTGCCGGCCACGTGCCCACCGCCGCCTCGGTTCCGTGGAGCAAGGCGGCCAACGACGACGGCACCTTCAAGTCGAACGAAGAGCTCAAGGAGCTCTACGAGGAGGCCGGTGTCGACTTCTCGAAGGACACCATCGCCTACTGCCGCATCGGTGAGCGCTCGTCGCACACCTGGTTCGCCCTCCAGGAGCTCCTCGGCCTCCCGAACGTCAAGAACTACGACGGCTCGTGGACCGAGTACGGCTCGCTCGTGGGCGTTCCGATCGCGCTCGGCGACGAGCCTGGTGTCGCCTGATGTGCGGTGCGACCGCCGGTGGTCTGTCCCTCAACGGGATCAACACCGACATCGAGGCGATCATCCAGGGGCAGGTGACCAAGGGTGGCGAGCCGATCTCCACGGGCTACGTGCGCCTGCTGGACAAGACCGGTGAGTTCACTGCCGAGGTCCCGGTCTCGGCAACGGGTCACTTCCGGTTCTTCGCCGGCGACGGTTCGTGGACGCTGCGGACGTTGGCGCCGGGCGCTGAGCCGGTCGACACCGCCGTCGATGCGGCCGTCGGCAAGATCGCCGAGGTGACGATCGCCCTCTAAGGGCACCCAGCACGATCAGGAGGTTGCTCCCGGGGGTTCGCGCCCGAGGGAGCAACCTCCTAAACTTTTCTCCCATGCCTGGCGAGAACCCATCGGACGCGACCACGCCCGAGATTCCCAGTGACTACGGCGAGGCCTATCAGCGCGCTTACCGTCAGTCGCTCGCCGCGCACCCGACTGAGCTGATGTCCCCGGCGCGACCCGGCAAGCGCGCTGCCAAGCCCGACAATCGGTGGGCAGCTGCGGTCGCGGACTTCCTGGCAGACCAACGCCGGCTGCGCCTTACGGTCGCAACCGGCGTGGTGGTGCTGCTTCTGCTCGCCTACGGAGCCGGTCGGCTGGTCGCCGCCGCCTGACCGCTCTCAGGCGTCCTTGCGCTGTTCGGACGCCGGCTGCTTGGCGAACGCCTCGGCGTAGCCATAGCCATATCCGTACCCGTAGCCGTACCCGTAGTCGTCGCCGTAGCCACGACCGCCGCGCTTGGGCGCCATGTTGGTGAGAACACCGAACATCGTGGCGCCGACGTGACTGATGCGCTCGGCCGCGTGACGCAGCTGCTCGCGCGTGGTGCGGCCGTGACGGATGACGACGATGGCGCCGTCGACATAGGTGGCGATGATCGCGGCGTCCGCGACGGGCAGCAGCGGCGGCGCGTCGATGATCACGACCTCGTAGCGGTCCGCCAGAAGCTTCATGAGGTCACGCGCCGCGCGCGACTGCAGGTTCTCGGTGGGGTTGGGCGGCAACGGGCCGCTGGCGAGCACGTCGTTGCCGCTGGCGGCGTGGTGCTGGATGCTCTCCTCGAGCGTGCTGCGTCCCACGAGAACCGTGGTGAAACCGACGGAGTACTCGAGGCCCAGCAGGCGAGCCGCGTTCGGCTTGCGGAGGTCGGCGTCCACGAGGAGGACGCGCTTGCCGGCCTGCGCCTGCGCGATCGCCAGGTTGACCGACGTCGAGGTCTTGCCCTCGCCCGGCAGGGCACTGGTGATAACGAACGACGTCGGTGTCACGTCCGGATTGAGGTACTGCAGGTTGGTGCGCACCAGTCGGAACGCCTCGGTGCGCGGATCGTGGCTGCCAAGGTCCGTGAGCAGCGGGTGCTTGTTGAGCGCTGAGTCGTAGGCGATGTGACCGAGCACGGGTTGCTCCGTGATGGCCTTGACGTCCTCGGGGCTCTTGATGGTGGAGTCGAGGAGGTCGCGGATCAGCGCGATCGCACTACCGAGCACGAGGCCGAGGAGTGCGCCGATCGCCAGGTTCAGGGTGGTCTTCGGCGAGACCGGGGTGCCGTCGAACTGCGCCGGGTCGCTGACAACCGCCTTCACCGGTGCGTAGAGCTTGCCGTTCGGCGTCTCGAAGGTGGTGATGTAGTCGCTGAGGACGTTCGCCTCGGTCTGCGCGATGTTCTGCGCGGTGCGAGCGTTCTTGTCCTGGGCCGAGACTGTGATGATCGTGGTGCTGGTCGGCACGGTCGCGGTGATCTTGCCCGCCAGCTCACCGGTCGTGTACGGCAGCTTGGCCTGGCTGATGACCTTCTCCAGGACCACGCCGCTGGTCGCCAGGCTGGCGTAGGTCTGGATGCGGCTGGTGGCGAAGAAGCTGCCGGCGATCGCGTCCTGCGAGCTCGTCACGTCGGTGGAGATCGCGATGCTCGCCGTGGACTGGTAGACCGGCTTGGCGGCGAGCGAGAGGGCTGCGGCGGCAATGATCGCGAGCGCGAAGATGCCGGTGATCACCTTCCAGCGACGGCGGGCGATGCGCAGCAGGTCTTTGAAATCCACAGTCTATTTTCCTCGTGCCTGGGGTGGGGTCGGACAAAGCGCGCGAACCCGTGCGCAGTCTAGACCGATGGTTGAACCACCCTGGAGACCCGCCCCTGTAGCGCGGGGCGCCGCATCAGTGCAGTCGCGCGACATAGATCGCAATCAGTACGGCACCTAGAACGAGAAGCGCCACCCCAACGGTGGCGATCCGGTCTCCCCAGGGGTTCGGAGCACTTTGAAGTCGACGCATCCGGCGCCGGCGCAAACGCCGGGTAAGCCCCGTGAATGGCATGGCGCAGACGATACCGACGGCGCGCTAGTAGATCAAAGCTTGCGCGCCGTCTCTCAGCGACTCTTCAACAAACTGTGTCGCGCCGCCGATCGCGACGCCTGGGAGCAGGTCGGATGCCTCGATGTCGCGTCGTTTCGCGCACTGCGTGCAGACCGTGATCGACCCGTTGGCGAGCACCAGATCGCGTAGCTCGGCGAGCGGTGCGGCGAACGGGAGCTCGACGTTCTCGGCATAGTCGGGCGTGCCGATCCAGGAGGCGTCGCCGGTCAGCCACAGCGACACCGCGACACCGGAGGACGCCGCCGTCGCCGCCACGTTGAAGGCCTGGTGACAACGTTCAAGATCGTCGGTTCCCGAGGTGCATTTGATGACCAAGCTGCGCATCCTCGAACTGTAGGGTGAGCGCGTGAACGCGGGCGAGGTCATTGCGGGCGAGAACGTTTCCTACAGCGCTCGGCAGCGCGTGCTGGTGACTGGGGGAGCGGGCTTCATCGGGTCCCACCTGACACGGCGCCTGCTCGCCGAGGGCCACTACGTGCTGGTGGTCGACAACTTCTACTCCGGGTCGCGCGACAACCTCAGCGACGTGCTCGGCCATCCTCGGTTCGAGCTGCTGCGCCACGACGTCACGTTTCCGCTCTACGTGGAGGTCGACCAGATCTACCACCTCGCCTGCCCGGCGTCGCCGGTGTTCTACCAGCGCGACCCTGTGCAGACCACCAAGACCTCGGTACTGGGCTCGATCAACATGCTCGGCCTCGCGAAGCGGACCGGCGCGCGGATCCTGTTGGCCTCGACCTCGGAGGTCTAAGGCGACCCGGAGGTGCACCCGCAGCAGGAGTCATACTGGGGTCGGGTGAACCCGATCGGCCCACGGTCCTGCTACGACGAGGGCAAGCGCTGCGCGGAGACCCTCTTCTTCGACTACCGCCGGCAGCACAACATGCCGATCAAGGTGGCCCGGATCTTCAACACCTACGGCCCGGGCATGCGTCCCGACGACGGCCGCGTGGTCTCGAACTTCATCGTGCAGGCCCTACACGGCGAGTCCCTCACGATCTTCGGAGACGGCACCCAGACACGATCGTTCTGCTACGTGGACGACCTCGTCGACGGCCTGGTGCGGCTCATGAACACGGCCGACGACGTGTGCGGTCCGATCAACATCGGCAACCCGGGTGAGTTCACCATGCTCGAGCTGGCCACCAAGGTGATGGAGATGGTCGGGTCGGAAGGTTCGCTCATCCACAAGCCGTTGCCGACCAACGACCCGACGCAGCGGCGACCCGACATCACGCTGGCCGGCGAGGCGCTCGGCTGGAAGCCGACGGTGTCGCTGGATGAGGGTCTGCGCCCCACGATCGAGTACTTCCGCGAACTTCTTTCCGCCTAAGGGGAGTCATGGAGACCTTCTTCGTCCTGGTCCTGCTGGCGTTGCTCGCTGCCGGAGTGTGGGGCGCCTTGGCGGCGGCTCGCCGGTTCGAGGTCGCGGTGACCGCCGGCGACGCTCAGAGCGAGGATGAGTGACATGGCCTTCGAGATCCCGGCGAACATCCATCCCCAGTGCGCGCGACTGGCCTGGCTGATCGGCACCTGGGCGGGCAACGGCCACGGCGAGTACGAGGGCATCGAGCCCTTCCAGTTCGGCCAGGAGGCCATCTTCCAGCAGGACGGTCGCCCATTCATCCACTACCTGAGCCGCTCCTGGATCGTCGACGCTGAGGGGAACCACGTTCGCGAGGCCGCGCAGGAGACCGGATTCCTCAGGCCGCAGCCGGACGGATCGATCGAGATGGTCCTCGCGCACAACACCGGCATCGTCGAGATCTGGTACGGCGAGCTCCATCCGGAGCAGCCCCGCTTCGAGCTGGTGACGGATGCGGTGGTGCGCACTGCCACGGCGCGTGAATTCGCGGGCGGCAAGCGGTTGTACGGCTACGTCAATGGAGACCTGCTCTACGCCTACGACATGGCGGCGGAGGGCAAGGAGCTCCAGCCGCACACTCACGCCCAGTTGGTGCGGCAGTAGCGGTGGTTGAGGAGCCGGAGGTTGAGGAGGGCGAAGCCCGTCACGAAGCCTCCCTGCCCGCTCGCCTGCGCGAGTCCGGTCACCGGCTGACCCCTCAGCGCGCTGCGGTGCTCGCTGCGGTCGAGCGTCTGGGGCACGCGACGCCCGAGCAGGTCTATGCGGAGGTCTCCGACTCGATCAACCTGTCCACCGTCTACCGGACGCTGGAACTGTTGGACGAACTCGGTGTCATCCGCCACGCGCACCTGTCCGATCGCGCGCCGACGTATCACGCGCGGACGGACCACGAGCACGTCCATCTCGTCTGTCGCGGGTGCCAGAAGGTGATCAGCGTGGGCGAGTCTGCGGTGGCCGCTGCGCTGGGGCCGTTGGCCGCTGAGCATGATTTCGAGCCGGATTACGGACACCTCGTGGTGTTCGGTCTGTGCGGGTCCTGCTCGCGCGGCTAATTCAGGAATTGGGGCCGGTTTCTTTCATCCGAGTCTCAGGCGGGAGGGCTGAACTGCCCGCATGACCACTTCCCCCTCCCTCCGTACTGTCGTCGGCCTCAGCCTGGCGGGCGCGAGCCTCTTCGGACTCGCGGCCTGTGGTTCCTCGTCGAAGTCCCCGTCGACCACCATGAGCTCGGGACCGGCCAAACCCTCCCTCAGCCTGATGCAGCGTGCCCAGGAGGCGAAGGTCTGCCTCAACGTCGGCAAGGACCTCGGGACCGCTGCGCCGATCCTGACCCAGATCACCTCGAGGAAGGTGACCCCGGCTCAGGCTGCGACCGAGCTCAAGCCGATCGCGACCAAGGTCGACGCGTTGGCGAAGGCGAACACCTCGCTTCCGATCGGTCCCGCCCTCACCACGCTCAGCACCGACATCACGGCAGCACAGAAGCTCAACCCGAAGGACATGGCCGCGGTCCGGGCGGACGTCAAGAAGATCACCAGCGACGCCGCCGCCGCACTGTCGCACTGCGGCAAGTAGATCTCCACCAGGTGGGCGCCCCGGGGATGATTCGGGGCGCCCACGCTGTTTGATAGAGGTATGAACCCGTCCCCTCTGTTCGGCCTGCCGGGAGCTGTGGCTGCCGACGGTGCCGACGCGTCCGTGGCGGCGCACTACGGCTCGTTCAACACCGAGCAGCGCACGCTCTCCAGCGGTGACGGGTTCGTCGACCTGTCGCATCGCGACGTCGTGCGCATCTCAGGACCGGATCGGCTCACCTGGCTGCACAGCCTCACCACCCAGTTCTTCGAGGGTCTCGAGCCGGGTCGTCCGGTCGAGGCGCTCGTGCTCTCGCCGCAGGGTCACGTCGAGCACGCCTTCCGTGGCGTCGACGACGGCTCGAGCTTCGTCGCGCACCTCGACGTCGGTCGTGGGCCCGCGCTGATCGCCTTCCTCGACAGCATGCGCTTCATGATGCGGGTCGAGGTCGTCGACGTGACCGCGGACTTCGCGGTGTGCTGGCGCCCGGTGGGCCTCGATACACAGCCTTCGGAGGCACACGACCAACCGATCGACGGGCGTTACGACGTGATCGAGCGGAACCAACTCGAGAAGTACGCCGCCGCCGTCGGTCCGGCCTGCGGGTTGTGGGCCTTCGACGCGCTTCGCATCGCGCGCGGCGAGCCGCGCATCGGCGTGGACACCGACCATCGGACGATTCCCAACGAGGTGGGCTGGGTGCCGAGCGCCGTGCACCTCGACAAGGGCTGCTACCGCGGTCAGGAGACGGTCGCGCGCGTGCACACGCTCGGGCGTCCGCCCCGGCGCCTGACCCTGTTGCACCTCGACGGCTCGGAGAATCGGCTGCCCGTGCCCGGATCGGCGGCCCGAGCGGGCGGTCGGGACGTGGGTTTTGTAGGGTCGAGCGCGCGTCACTTCGAGCTCGGACCGATCGCGCTGGCTATCGTCAAGCGAGGCCTGAGCCTTGATGCCTCGATCGAGGTGGACGGACTGGTGGCGCACCAGGAGGTCGTGGTCGACCCCGAGGTCGGGCTCCACGTGCGACCTCAACTGGGCGGATGAGGCGGCGATAGCCCCGACGGTTTGAGGAGTGGCGCGTGCGGCGGTTGCACAACGGGGTGCAGAGGTACGAGTGGGGTTCCCCCGACGCCATTCCCCAATTCCTGGGAGTCACGCCTGAGGGCGGTCCGGTCGCGGAGATGTGGATCGGCACGCACCCGCTGAACCCCTCCATG
Organism: Marmoricola sp.; assembly: GCA_051961575.1. Classification (GTDB taxonomy): domain Bacteria; phylum Actinomycetota; class Actinomycetes; order Propionibacteriales; family Nocardioidaceae; genus Marmoricola. The sequence goes on along the minus strand of JBQCDC010000400.1, from coordinate 4,217 downwards.
GTCATCGCGCAGCCGGGTGGATCGACGGACGAGTCGTTGAGCGACGCAGTCGGCGATCTGCCGTTCATGCTCAAGCTGTTGGCAGCCGAGCGGCCGCTGTCCCTGCAGGTGCACCCGTCACTCGCCCAGGCCCAGTCCGGCTTCGAGATGGAGGAAGCCGCCGGGGTGCCGATCGATGCCCCCGAGCGCGTCTACAAGGACGCCAACCACAAGCCGGAGATGGTCTACGCGCTCACGACCTTCGACTCGCTGATCGGCTTCCGACCCACGGCCGAGATCCTGCGTGTGCTCAGTCCGCTCGACGCTCCGTTGGCGCGGCAGCTGGCCGCCGACCTGCGGGCCGATCCCGGCTTCGCCGGCATCGTGCGCCGATTGCAGTACCTGCTGACGTCCCATGTGACCACCGACGAGATCGCTGCCGTGGTGAAGGCTTGCCAGGTGCTGGCCGACCACGGCCTGGACGTCAAGCGCGCCTACGTCACCGCCGTCGAGCTGGCTGAGGCGTTCCCGAACGACGTCGGCGTGGTCATCTCGCTGCTGCTCAACCGGATGACGCTGCAGCCCGGCGAGGCCGCCTTCCTGGAGACCGGCGTGATCCACGCGCACCTGCGCGGCATGTGCCTGGAGGTGATGGCCAGCTCGGACAACGTCCTGCGCGCCGGTCTGACCAACAAGCACATCGACCCGCAGGGCCTGGTCGCCTGCCTGGACCAGGGCATGGCGCGCGTGGCTCGTGTGACGCCGGACTATCAGCTCGGCGACGCCGAGGTGTTCGCGCCGGCCGACGTCGAGTTCGCTCTCTCCGTCGTTCAGGTTTCGCCCGCCGACAATGACGGCGTCGAGGTCGTCAAGGCCGGTCCGACGCTGCTCATCTGCACGGGCGGTGAGGTCACCGTTCGCACCGCCGCGCAGCAGGAGGTGCTTCGACGCGGCGAGTCCCTGGTGTTGAACGCCACCGATGACTCGGTCACCGTTCACGGCCTCGGCGAGGTCGTCACCGCCTTCGAGCCGCGCGAGCGCGCGATGCGCTCGCGCATGGTGGACGTGCTTCCGCGGTACGGGGAGCGCCGTCAGCCGTAGTTGCCGACGGCAGGCTCCCCGTGGTGCCTCGACTCAGCGCACGTACTCGGACTTCACGCCCGACTTGCCCGCCAGGTCACCGCTCACCGCCGGAATCGTGATCCAGAACGACCAGGTGCCGCGGGAGCCCACCTTGCCGTACACGTGGAACTTGCCGTAGCGGTCGACGGTGGCATGCCCCAGCTTGTAGGTGGTCGTGCCGTGCTTTCCGTACAGCGTGACGACGCTGCCCGGCTTGGCGGGGTACGTCGTGCCGGTCACCGAGAACGTGCTGCCGTGGTAGATCGTGCTGGGCCAGGTCGCACGGATCCGGGTCGCCACCGACACGGTGGTCGTGCTCGAGTAGCTCGGGTCGGAGGCCACATTGCCGGTCTCGTACCAGCGATAGGCAGTCGTGACCTTGGGAGACGTCGCCTTCGAGAAGCGGTGCCAGCAGATGAAGTTACCCGACGTCGTCGTGCAGCTCGGCGCTCCCGTTGGCATCGGCAAGGTCGTGACTGTCGACCATGTCGACGACGTTGCCGGCCGCGCCTGCAGCTTCACCGTGTCTCCGTAGGCGAACTTCAAGCCGCCGCGGATCGTGACACTCGAGCCCGCGACGATCTTCGACGTCGAACGCGCGATCATCAGCGGGTCCTTGAGGGTCGAGAAGATGTCGGTGGTGACCGATCCGGTCGCGCCCCATTGGAGGTTCTGGAAGGTGAACGCGTTGCCGTCGCAGCCGAAGCCGATGTCGGCGCTGTAGCCGTAGCCCGGCTTGCCGTACGTCGCCTCGAACTGGGCCGCGGTTCCGGTGTAGGGCGTCGTCGTGATGAGCGTTGGAGGACTCGACGGCCCCGTGCCGTAGTTGTACTCGTACCAGGTGTACGTCAGGTTGCTGGCGTCGACCGTGCTCCAACCTGTGCCGGGTGCCGTCACTGCGACCTTGCCCGCCCAGAAGTTGTGCAGGTTGTAGGCGTAGATCGAGGACTGGCCACTGGTGCTGCCGTTGACGTCGATCTTGAACGTCTGGAAGTCGCTCGCGGCGGAGGGGTACACCGCCGCGCCATACGCATTGGCCGGGCTCGGCGTGCTCGGGTAGCTGATCTCCCAGGAACGAGTCGTCGTCGGAGCGCCCGCTGCGTTGTCGAGCGGCCAGGTTGAGGAACCCGCCACGATGTCGAGGTAGTTGTTGTAGTTCCCGACGACATTGGTTCCACCGCACGGCGTGGCATCGAGTCCCGGCCAGTGTGAGGTCGAGCTGTCGTAGTTGAAGCCTTTGACGGTCAGAGTGCTGTCAGCCAGCGCTTGTGGGGTCAGACCCACGATCGCGAGTACGCAGGCAGCGATGACGGCAATGCGGCGCATAGTTCCCCCTCGGGTTCGACTCAACTGACGCCTTGCATGCCCCCAGCACCTAAGCGCTGGGTTGAGTCTGTCGTCGTTCGGGGTGAAACGACTAGAGGGAAAACCCTTGACTTTTCAGCCGTTGATCATGCCCGCGCCGACGGTGACGCCGGTCGCTTCGTCGATGAGGATGAAGGAGCCTGTGGTCCGGTTCTTCGAGTACGGGTCGGCCAGCAGCGGCACGGTGGTGCGCAGCTGGACGCGTCCGATCTCATTGAGGCCCAGGCCATCGATCTCGAGGTCACGGTGCAGCGTGTTGACGTCGAGGCGGTAGTTGATGTCCTTGACGAGGGCACGACCCATGCGCGTCGTGTGCTTGATGGCGAGCTTCTGGCGAGGACGCATCGGCTCGTTCGCCATCCAGCAGATCATCGCGTCCACGTCCTGCGTCGGGACGGGCGCGTTGTTCACGCGCGCGATCGTGTCACCGCGAGAGACGTCGACGTCGTCCTCGAGGCGGATCGTGACCGACATGGGCGGGAACGCCTGGTCGATCTCCTTGTCGAACAGGTCGATGCCCGCGATCTTGCTGGTCATGCCCGAGGGGAGGACGACGACCTCGTCGCCCTTCTTCAGAACGCCGCCGGCGACCTGGCCCGCGTAGCCGCGGTAGTCGTGGAAGGCGTCTGACTTCGGGCGGATGACGTACTGGACGGGGAAACGCGTGTCCACGAGGTCGCGGTCGGACGCGACATGCACGTGCTCGAGGTGGTGCATGAGCGTCGGGCCCGAGTACCACTTCATGTTGTCGGAGCGCTCGACCACGTTGTCGCCCTGGAGCGCCGAGATCGGGATCACTTGCAGGTCCGGGATGTTCAGCTTCGTGGCGAACGAGGTGAACTCGCGGTGGATGTTGTTGAAGATCTCCTGGTCGAAGTCGACGAGGTCCATCTTGTTGACGGCGAGCACCAGGTGGGGGACGCGCAGCAGGCTGAGCAGGACGGCGTGACGGCGCGACTGCTCGGTCAGACCCTGGCGGGCGTCGACGAGCACGAGGCCGAGATCAGCGGTGGAGGCACCGGTGACCATGTTGCGCGTGTACTGCACGTGCCCGGGGGTGTCCGCGATGATGAACTTGCGGTTCGGGGTCGCGAAGTAGCGATAGGCCACGTCGATCGTGATGCCCTGCTCCCGCTCCGAGCGGAGACCGTCGGTGAGCAGAGCGAGGTCGGTGTAGTCGTAGCCCTTGGACTGGCTGGTGGCCTCGACGGCCTCGAGCTGGTCCTCGAAGATCGCCTTGGAGTCCAGCAGCAGGCGGCCGATGAGCGTCGACTTGCCGTCGTCGACCGAGCCGGCGGTGGCGAAGCGGAGCAGGTCCATCTGGGGACGTTCCGTCATTAGAAGTAGCCCTCTTTCTTGCGGTCTTCCATGGCGGCCTCGGAGAAGCGGTCGTCGCCTCGGGTCGCACCGCGCTCGGTCACGCGAGCGACGGCGATCTCCTCGATGATGGCCTCGAAGGTGTCGGCCTCGGACTCGACACAGCCAGTCAGGGTCAGGTCGCCGACGGTGCGGAACCGCACGGTGCGCTCCTGCGCGACCTCGCCCTCGCGGAGCGGGTTGTACTCGCTCTCGCTCAGAAGCATGCCGTCGCGCTCGAAGACGCGGCGCTGGTGGGAGAAGTAGATCGACGGGATCTCGATCTGCTCCTGCGCGATGTAGTGCCAGATGTCGAGCTCGGTCCAGTTGGACAGCGGGAAGATGCGCATGTGCTCGCCCTCGTGGAGCCGGCCGTTGTAGAGGCTCCACAGCTC
>JBQCDC010000399.1:0-6192 GCA_051961575.1 Marmoricola sp. | reverse complement strand
GCGATCGCGCTGCTGCTGGTGGCGGCCACGGTCGTGGTCTCGGTGTTCAACATCAACGACATCGTGATGCTGGTTCTGGTCGTCCTGGTCCTGGGCGCGATCACCGTCCTCGGGTCGCTCCTCTCGAAGCGCTTCTACGTGCTGCGCGTCGACGACATCGGCTACCAGACCCGGTTCGTCGGAGGTGTCGGAGCCAAGCAGGCTCGCTGGGTCGACGTGCTCGACCTCGGTGTGGTGACCATCGAGGGCGCGCGCTGCGCGCAGTTCCGCCTGCGCGACGGCCAGACGACCACGATCCCGGTCGACGTGCTGCAGACGGACCCCGAAGAGCTGGTCCGTGAGTTCCAGCGTCGGCTGACGGCGGCGACCGGCAAGGCGAAGACTCGCTGACCACACCTCGGAGGTTGAGGAGCGCCGCAGGCGCGTCACGAAACCGATCCTGATTTCGCGCGGCCACTCCGAGTGGGTAACCTTCTCTCGCTCGGGAGGTGTCGCCTAGTCCGGTCTATGGCGCCCGCCTGCTAAGCGGGTTTGGAGCTAAAACTCCATCGAGGGTTCAAATCCCTCCACCTCCGCCACCTGAGTGAGGAAAGAACCCTCGGTGAGTTTGAACTCACCGAGGGTTCTTTCGCTGTGGACGGCGACTCTCTACACCGCCGACGGCTCGCGCCGTTGTATCAGCACGGCAGTTGGCGCCTCTGAGTTGGTGACGGTCGAAGTTTCGGCACTAACCCAAGCATTGCGAGGCACACCTCATGGGCTTTCTCAGTGGCAACAACAACGTTGTACTGGTGAACTCGTGCAACGGTCTGGACAACCTCTCGGTTGTGCTGACGGTGACGGAGGACATGGTCACGGTCGGTGATGTCGGCTTCGGGATGCAGCTCAACTGCTTCCCGCAGGCCGGGCAGGTTGACCAGACGGAGCCGTTGAACTGGTTCCAGTACTTCCTTGTCGTTCAGAACGGCCAGATCCAGTGGGGCCTACCCGAGTACTGGGATACGAACAACTTCAACGGCGCCACGGGCGGGGCGAATCCGTGGCCTGCGGGATATACGCCCAATCCTCCTGGCACCACGACGGACCTTCCCGTCATCCCGAATGACGGGGGCGCGTCGAATCTTGCGGGAGTCGCGAACAACCGCATCCTCGCCGGATCGGTTCTCGAGATCGCTCTTACGACCGACGCGAATCACAAGGTCACGAAGGTGACCTACTCGTACACCGACCCCGGCGGTCACGCGTCGACCCATGAGTACGACTTCCCGAACGGCTCCCAATTCTCGATCTACGGGGCGCAGTGTGTCGTCGTCGGGACCTTCAACGGCGCGCCGACGAGTTTCTCTTCGGGAGCCGGCACGTTTTCCTATGCCGTGTCGTCGGGGTCGCTGGCTGTCGAGTCGCCCGGTACCCCCTGCGGTGGCTACCCCGAGCCGGGCACTGCCGAGAACTCGAACGCGATCTACGGCGCGATCACCGGAACCGGCGCCACGGTGACCCAGGATTTTGACGTCGTGCCAACCACGATGTCGTTTGCGTTCGAGCAGGAGACGTTCGGCCGCGCCGAAGCTGCGGGAACGCCGTCGTGGAACCCGGCCTACTACATGCAGGTGACCGGTTTCCCGAACAGCGCACTCGGGCTGAACTCAAGCGGCGACCTGAACCGTTCCAGCCTTTCCCCAGTTCCGCGGATCACGGCCTCGATCGACGCGACGCTGAACCCGGGCCTCACGAGCGCGCAGATCTCCACGATCCGCGCCAACCTTCCCTCGGTCAACCAGCTGACGCTTCCGGTCCTGGCCATCGACAGCACCCTCGCGACGAACTTCCAGACGTTGATGTATCCCTACGGCATCTCCTTCGCAAACCTCGCCGCGTTCGACGCGCTGCACGCCGGTCAGGTCGCGGTGGTCACGCTGACTGCGCAGCTCGACGTGAACGTTCCGACCGGCGGCAACTCCAACACCGGCTCGATCACAACGACGCCCGTTCACCTCACCGCCGTTGCCGCGATCGAACTCGCGCCGGGGGAGGACCCGCGGATGGAGAACCTCAACCCGGCATCGCCGCTCTCCTACCCGTCGTGGTTGAGCTACGACCTGCGGATCTTCACCGTGACTGCAGGTCAGTCCCACGACATGTTCAGCGTCCCGAGCCCCGCGAACGCCGGCCAGGCGGTGCCGTACATCCGCCAGGTTCTGGAGCATCTCAACAACCCGTCCCTGATCACCAACAGTGACACCTTCGAGAACGCTCTCAGCCAAGACGAGAATGCGTCCGCGATTCCGTGGGCAGCGGCGCAAGGAAGCGACCCGCAGCGGTTCGCATTCGCAGTCGCCCGTGTCCGGATCAGGTCTGGAGTGAGCGAGGACGTCGGCCCGGTCCGTGTGTTCTTCCGACTCTTCAGCGCGGCAAGTACCGTGATCGACTTCGCGGAGGTAGGCACCGGCGAGGGGGCCTACCGGTGGGGATCGAACGGGACGCCTGGGCACAAGATCCCGTTGCTGGGCGTCGCGTCCTATCCGCCGTTCGTCAGCGAGTACCTGACCGTGCCGTGCTTCGCGAGCGATCGGGTCAACCTCAACGCGCCGGCTGACATGAAGACCCAGACCGATCCCCCGAACGTCAAGACGATCACGACTACCGCGGGCGCCGAGGTCGATACCTACTTCGGTTGCTGGCTCGACGTGAACCAGACCAGCCGCTTCCTCATCCCTTCGCCGCCCGCGAATCCCGGTGACTGGGACGGCCCGTGGACCGGGACGGAGTCTCTACACGGGGCGATCGCGGTCGCGCCACACCAGTGCCTGGTCGCCGAGATCCGCTTCGACGACACACCGATCCCGCACGGGGCACAAGCAGCTACCACCGACAAGCTCGCCCAACGCAACATCGCCTGGCTAGGAGTGCAGCCATGATCTCCCACCCGTTCGAAGTCAAGGCATCATCTTCCGATGACCGACCAGACGTTCTGATGGTGACCGGGCGGGGCGTTCCAGCCCAGGCCGTCGCCGAGATGTACCTGCCTGCTGTCCCGAGTGACCACATCATCCGACTGGCCGACCAGGTGTATGGGCGGCACCGACTCAGTGCCATCGACGCCAACACCGTTCAGTTCCCGGCGTCAGACCTCACGCTCATCCCGGTCCCGGCAGGTGTGGGGGCCTATGCCGGCCTGCTCTCGATCGAGGCACACCCCGCCGTGGCGACAGGGCACTCGTTCTCGCTCTCCGTACGACAGTTCAACCCGGTCACAGCGTCGATTCCGCGGGACCACAACCTGAAGCAGCGCGCAGTCGAGATCGCCGATGCGGCCGAGAGCCTGGACTTCATGAAGACCGCGTCCGGCTCGTGGCGTCGGGTCAACGGAGCTTTTCAGTTCACCTTCACGGGCAAATCCGAGCACGACCTCGCCGCTGAACAGGCCCGCTTGCTGGCGTGGCTGAAATGGCGAGTCGGCGTCACACCCCAAGGCCACCGTTGGCATCCCGTCCTAAGCCGGTACCTGAAGCAGACCGAGAGCCTCGTCTGGGACCTCGGAACCGACCCGAACACCATCGCCCCGTCGGAGACCGGGACCGTTGACGAACACCGTCACGGACGAGGTTGCAACTGTGGTGAGCTCCCGACCTTCCCCGTCCTCTTCGAGCACGGGGAGATCGGAAAGGTGACGGCGATTCACTACGACCGCTTCGGCGACTTCCAAGGGTTCACACTGCTGACCGAGCGTGGCCATCACCGGGAATACGTCTCCACTGAGCGGTTCGTCGAGGAGCTCGTGCGCACAGCCTGGGTCGAACGCAGCGTGCTACGCGTGGACGCCGACGAGCACCACGCTGAGCGGCCACACCGGATCACCCTGCTACGCAGCCACTGACAAAACCACCGGGGCTTCGAGCCGAGTTGCCAGTTTGCCCGCCGCCCGGGCGGAATTCGCGGAGTCGATGCTGAGACGCTAAACTTCCGCAGTCCCTTCGGGGATGGGCGCCCGTAGCTCAACGGATAGAGCATCTGACTACGGATCAGAAGGTTTGGGGTTCGAATCCCTACGGGCGCGCAAGACGAAGCCGGACCCATCGGGTCCGGCTTCCGCGTTTCTACGGCAAGGTTCGATCCGCAATGACCATCGGTACTCGCCAGAGCGGCCCTTCAACGTGGATGAGGAGTGCCGCATAGGTCACGCGCAGCAGCTGCAAGGACGCGTAGATCAGGAACGCGGCCACGGGCAGCTCGATGCCGAGTGCAAAGCCGAGGGCGACCAGCCGATCGTCCCCGTGCGAGGTGGTCAGGTCGAACCATGCGTCGCAGATCAGAAGCGCACCGGAGGTGAACGAGGCCAGGACGACCAGCTGCTTTCGGAAGTAGGCGAGCAGGGCCGTCGCCGCGAACATCAGCGTGAGGATCGCGTCGAAGCCGGTCCAGGTCAGTGTCCAGTCTTGGACGATGTAGCGATCGGGCAGCGTGATGCCGAGGTAGATCGTCCACGGAATCAGACCGAGCGACCCCAGCGTCAGCAACGCGATGCGGTGCCGACGGATCTTGCGGGGGTCCAGATGGGCTCCGCGGCGTCCGTTCGGCAGGTGCGTGAGGCGGAAGACCAACTCGCGACGCTCTTCGACGGTCAACGACCTGAGGTCGGCATCGCTCCACCCGCGAAGGTCCGACATGGCTCCTCCTAGCAACTACGCCATCAAGAGTGCGGCGACCGTGCCGCCGAGCTCCGTCGCCGCGCCCACTTCGGTGTCGGTGACGTCGCCCAGAACGTCAACAACGGCGGCGGCCTGTTTCCATCCCAAGGCACCCACGATCGACTGCACCGACCTGACCGCGCCGACGGTGTCGTAGCGGCCATGCACCAGCAGTCCGTACGGTCGGCGCGCTGTCGGTCCTGCGGAGTCGCCGGCCCCACCGGAGTCGTCGAGGGCTCCGCCGATCTTGAGGAACGTCGAGTCGAAGAAATGCTTGAGCGCACCGCTCATGTAGCCGAAGTTCGCCGACGTGATGAGGACGTAGCCGTCGCACTCGAGGACCTCGTCGGCCGTCGCCTCCAGCGCGGGCCGCACGATCACCTCGACGCCGGAGATCGCGTCGTCATTCGCTCCCGCGACCACGGCCTCGGTAAGCCGTTGTAGAGACGACGTCGGCGAGTGATGCACGATGAGAAGCCGCGCCATGAGCTCAGCCTAGAAGGTGAAAGCCGACGGTTCGAGCCGTCAGTTAGATCAGGCCGAGGCGTCCTGCGAGTCGATCCAACGAGGCGAGGACGGCGTCGGGCTCGGCGTCGGGGACGCCCCAGATCATCTCGTCCACCTCGGCCGCACCCCAGTCCTCGAGGTCCTCGGGCGTCGGCTTCTTCGCGACCAGGAGGCGCACCTCGGGCTTCCCCTCGCGACCCTCCTCGGCCCAGAGCTTGCGCAACGTTCCGGCTCGCTCGGCGATGTCGGTCTCCCGAGGCGTGGTCATCCAGCCGTCGGCGTTCTTCGCGATCCAACGCAACGTCTGCGGACCGCCGCCGGCGCCGATGACGACGGGGATGTGGCGGCCGGGCTTCGGGTAGGCCCAGGACGGGCCGAACGAGACGAACTCGCCGTCGTAGGCGGCCTCCTCCTCGGTCCAGATCGCTCGCATTGCCTCGAGATACTCGCGCAGCACCGTGCGCCGCTTGTCGGCGGGCCCGTGGTGGTCGTGCAGCTCATCGGTGTTCCAGCCGAACCCCGCGCCGATCGAGACTCGGCCGCCGGAGAGGTGGTCGAGCGTCGCGATGGTCTTGGCGAGCGTGATCGGGTCGGACTCGACCGGCAGTGCCACCGCCGTCGACAGACCGATGGTCGTGGTCACGGCGGCGACGGTCGCGAGCGACACCCAAGGGTCCAGCGTCCGCAAGTAGCGGTCGTCGGGGAGTTCGGCGCCGCCGGTCGGGTGCAGGGCGTCGCGACGCACGGGGATATGGGTGTGCTCGGGTACGTAGAACGTGTCGAAGCCGCGCTCTTCCGCGGCTTTGGCGAGAGCCGCCGGAGTGATCCCGCGGTCGGAGGTGAAGAGGACGAGACCGTTGCGCATGGAACGACTCTAGAACGTGTTCTAGTTTTGTGGAAGAGCGTGGCTACGAGATGCGGGTGATGCTCTTCATGTGACGCGCCGCCAGCTTGGGGTAGTGCACCGGATTGACCTGCACCCAGAACTCCGCCGAGG
>JBQCDC010000398.1:0-2121 GCA_051961575.1 Marmoricola sp. | reverse complement strand
CGTTGCGGGCCTTGCGCGCGCGGCCCGTCGGCGCGTCAATGTTCCGGTCGCTGTGGTCGCCGTGGCGATCAGCCTGCTGACCTTCGTCTTCGGCTGGGTGGAGACCGTGCATCACCCCCAGACCGCGTACTTCTCGACCTTCACGCGCGGCTGGGAGCTGGGCGTGGGTGCGGTGTTGGCGTGTCTGCTTCCGGTGATGAAGCAGATCCCGCGCTGGCTGGCGGTCACGGCTGGCTGGCTCGGCGTGGCCCTCATCTTCGCGGGATTCTTGTGGACGCCGACCAGTCATGGTTTTCCGGTGCCGTGGGCTGCGCTGGCCGTCGGCGGGTCGGCGCTCGTTCTCGCGTCCGGCGGTCTGGGTGTGCCGAGCCGGAACTGGTTGCTGACCAACCGCGTCTCGGTGTTCCTCGGGGACATCTCGTACTCGATCTACCTGACGCACTTCCCACTCGTCATCATCCTCGGGGCGTTGATGACGACCTCGAAGGCGGACTACTACACAGCCGTTCTGGTCGGGACGCTCGGTTTGTCGATGGCGTCGTACTACCTCGTCGAGGAACCCGTGCGGACGCTCAGCTTCTCCCGGCACCTCCACCTCGAGCGTCGGGTGCTGGCCGCCGTGACGTGCTGCGCCGTGGCGGTCGGGGCATACGCGATCAGGCCGCCCGTACCGGTCCCGAGTTTTGCGAAGCAGATCAACAACGAGGTCGTGATGACGGCGAAGGGCGTGGATGCCGTGGCACCGCTTCCCGGGCTGAAGGCCGAGCTGAAGCAATCCCTGCAGCTGCGGTCGTGGCCGACGCTGACCAATCAGGCGACCGTCGACAAGGGCCGTAACTCAGACACCTGTGAAAAGCCGCGCACCCTTCAGTGCAGCTACGGGCCGGCCGACGGCAGTGCCACGAAGACGGTGGTGCTCGTCGGAGACTCGGTCATGGTCACGTGGCTGTCGATGATGAAGGCGGTCTTCCTGCCTCACCACTGGCGGGTGGTTCAGCTGGCCGTGTCCGACTGCTTCGGTGCGGATGTGCCCTACGCCGACAGGTTCCAGGGCAACGGCGGTGCGCTGACCCAGAACGCGAAGTGCGACCGGCAACACGCCTACGTGAGGTCCGTCCTCGCTTCGTTGCACCCGAACCTCGTCCTCATCGACAACATGTCCGATGCCATCTACAAGGTGAGCGACGGCCGAGGTCACCTCCTTCCACACAGCGAGCAACGCCGCCAGTACGAGGCGGGTCTCACGCGGACCATCGAGATGGCGAAGAAGGCCGGCGCCCACCCCGTCCTTCTGTCGGCGACGCCCAATCACCGCGAATGGTCCACGTGTCAGGTGGCGGGCTCGACTCCGCTCAATTGCGTCCGCCCACCGGAGAAGCGTTGGCGTGAGATCCAGAAGTCCGACATCGCGGTCGCGAAGAGGTCGCGCGCTGTCTATCTGGACACGCTGCCCCTGTGGTGCGTGGCGGGAGAGTGCCCGAACGTCGTCGGCACCTTGGCCACCATCGTGGGGAGCCACCACATCACCCAGGAGTACGGCGTCCGCGTCGCTCCCTCCCTCGAGGCGGCGCTGAAGAAGCTCCATCTGATCTAAGGAAATAGACCGTGGATCCTGGGTTCCTAGAGCCCTGGCGCATTTCTAGAACACGTTCTAGCATCCGTAAGCATGGACCTGGCTGCAATCGAAGAGATCCGGCAACTCAAGTACCGCTACTTCCGCACCCTTGACCTCAAGGACTGGGACGCATTCGGTGACTGCCTGAGCGAGGACATCGTGGCGCGCTACGGCACGCAGGCGATGGATAAGCCGATCCACTACAACACCCGCGCGGACGTCGTGAGCTTCATGCGCGAGAACCTCGGCACCGGCATCATCACGATGCACATCGCGAGCCACCCGGAGATCACCGTCGACGGCGACAACGCGACAGCGTCGTGGGGTTTCGAGGACACGGTGATCGTGCCCGACTTCAAGGTCATCATTCGTGGCGCCGGCTACTACAACGACAAGTACCGGCGCGAGGCTGACGGCAAGTGGCGGATCAGTGGCACCGAGTACCAGCGGGTCTACGAGGCGATGACGTCGCTCGACGACACCCCCAGCTTCAAGCTGATCGCGAA
>JBQCDC010000397.1:0-8230 GCA_051961575.1 Marmoricola sp. | reverse complement strand
GGACCCGAGGACGTGAAGGTCACCGGACCGACCGTGAACCCGATGCAGCTGCTGCCCGTGTCGAGGCAGCCGTTGGCGGTGACCTGATAGGTCACGTTCATCGTCCCGGCCGACGCAGCCGAGTAGGTGAGCGCCGGATTCAGGTCGCGCCCCTGGCGGACCAGGTTCGGGTCAAAGGACGCGGCGATCGCGGCCGGTTGGGACCACGAGACCGCGGTGTCCAGCGAGATCGATCCCTGGAACGGTCCGGACGTACCCGAGGCCGTCGCGGTCGGAAGGTTGGCGGATCCGGCCAGCGCGACAGGCGTGCTGACCGATGTGGGCGTCGCCCAAGCCGATGCCGGCAGGGCGACGATCCCCGCTGCGAGCAGCGATGCCAAGACCAGCAGGCTGCTCCTACGCAGAGGGCGGTGTTTCGAAGACATGTTCATTTCACTTCTCCTGGGAGAGAGATGCGAGCACCCAGTAAGGGTTCGCAGAAAGGCGGCGACGTCGACCCTCCGACGTCGTCATGCGGATGCGTAACGACTCGACGCTGGTGCTGCGTATGCGCGGAGGAGCACGCTCCCTCGCGATCGCGGCGCTATCGCCGCGCGCCGACATCGGTCATCTGGCTCATCGGGCCCTCCCCGTCGAAGGCGGCACCGGGCCGCCACAAGGACGGAGTCAACCCACGAGCGGTTGATACAAACCCTCCCCAAATGACGGCTCCCGAACCGCGTAACGAGAATCCGACGGCGCCCTTTCAGTGGCCTTACGGCTCCCTCCCGCCGGGCCGGATTCCCTGAAATGTCGCTGCCCGATTGTTGACGCCGCATCGGCGAAGGCGGAAACTGCGAAGGATGGCTCCGTCATCGCATCTCACTCGCTGAGCCGGTCGTTTCGATCGACGCGAACAGCGAACCGGGGGGTTCAGATATGCGCCAGGTAAAGACCCGTGCCGCTCTTGTAGGAATCGTCGCCAGCCTGCTGGTCATCGCCGCCTTCGAGGCCCCGCACGCCACGGCGGCAGGTTCCGATGCTCCAGCCGGGGCTCGCACCGCGGCTCCGAAAACCGTCGGACCCCACGGCGTCATTCACGGATCACGGTGGCAGACGACGGCGCCCTACTACGACCAGACCGCCCAGTACCCGCTCGACTACTTCGGCGGGCCGGTGGTCCACAAGTCCAAGATGTACATCGTCTACTGGGACCCCATGAACCTGTTCCCCTCCAGCTATACCGACGAGGTGACGCAGTTCGAGAAGGACGTGGCCGCGGACAGCGGCAAGACCACCAACGTCTATTCGGTGCTCAACCAGTACGGCGACACAACAGGACCGATCAACTACGACGTGACCTTCGGTAACGCCCTGGTCGACTCCACGCCCTATCCCGCGCGCGACCCAGCTGCCTATGGGGGTTTCGAGGGCGGATCGGGATGCGATCCGCTCCCCGGTGACGTCGCCTGCGTCAACGAGACCGACATCGTGTCCGAGGTGTCGTCCTTCCTCACCAACCAGGGCATTCAGTCCTCGCCCGACCTCACCGTGGCCGTGGCGCTGCCACCCGGTGTCTACACGTGCTTCCACGGAACCAACGACGGGCAGTGCGCAGGGTCTTGGTTCTGCGCTTACCACGACGCTTTGGTCGGTCCGGACACATCTGGACAGCTCGTCGGACAGTTCCCCTTCATCGTGCTCCCCTCCCCGCAAGGAGTGTGCCCGAGCCAGGATCACCCGAACGGCACGATCGCCGACGACGCGGTCAACTTCCTCAGCCATGAACAGATCGAGATGATCGACGATCCCCTCGCGGTCGGCGGACAGTCGTTCGACCCGAACAACTCCCTCGCCTGGTACGACCTGAACGGCGGCATCGGACTCGGCGGGGAGATCGCCGACAAGTGCGCCACGTTCATCGGACCCGTGCGCTCGACGAGTTTGGGTCACTACAACCAGGTCATCAACGGCCACCCTTATCGGCTGCAAGAAGAGTTCAGCAACGCGGACGCGGCGGCCAGCACCGATCCGACGCAGCCGGCCAAAGGCTTCGGTTGCGTGCAGAACGGTGTCGATCACCCGCCGGTCGCACGACTGACGGCGACAGTCAGCGGCTCGGTCGTGCGCTTCGACGCGACGGGGTCGACCGACCCCGATCCCGGCGACTCGATCAAGTCGTATGTCTGGTCGTTCGGTGACATCAGCGATCCATCGATCGGTGCCGCTGGTGGGGCGACCATGACCTACCGCTATGCGCGTCCAGGCACCTACCCGGTGCAGGTCCACGTCACGGACTCCAGCGGCGCGACGGCCGCCGCGGCTATGACGATCACGATCCGACCGCAGACCGCAACGCCGACGACCAGCTTCCACGCCAACATGACCACGACGCTCTATGCCCAGGACTACCTGACGGGCAGTGGTCAGGCATCGCGAGTGGGCGCGACGACCGAGTCCGCGGTGCCCTTCTTCGACGACAACAACTGCCACCAGGCCGATGGCATCGACGCCAGCAACTTCCCTGCCAGCATCGACTTCAACCTCACCGCGACCTGGCGCCCGTCCAAGGCCAACTCCAAGCTGCCGAACGGATCCAACCTCTGCGTGGCCTACAACCTTGACCTGACCAACACGAACCAGTCACCCGGGACCACCTTCACGGCGTCGGGCTCGTTCGCGATCATCGGAGGCTCCGGGACGTATGCCACGACCTATGGCAGCGGGACGGTCACCGGTACTTGCAGCCTGAGTGCCGATGCCACCGCCATCACCTGCACCGACACCTTCACCGGCACGACCACGAACTGAACGGGTGAGGCGGACCGGTCTACTCGCCCCAGAACACCCGATCCACGACCGCGCGTGCCTGCCTGGCCGTGCGGCGATAGTCGTTGAGCATGGTCTCGGTCTCCCCCGGCCCGTACCCGAGCACCGCCGCAACCGCCGCGCGCTCGCGAGGGTTCGTCGGGAGCTGATCGGCGGGCTTGCCGCGAACCTGGACCGTCGCATTGCGCGCGCGGCTGGCTAGCAACCACGCGGTCTTCAACGCCTCGGCGTCCTCGTCGGCGAGCAGTTCCGCCTCGCGCGCCGCCTCCAGAGCGGGCAGTGTGCGCGCGGTGCGCAGCCCCTCGACTCGCGCGGCGTGCTGTAGCTGAAGCAGTTGCACCGTCCACTCGACGTCCGAGAGGCCGCCCGCACCCAGCTTGAAGTGCGTCGAGGGGTCCACGCCCCGTGGCAATCGCTCGTCATCGACACGGGCCTTGATCCGCCGGATCTCGAGCAGGTCGGACTCGGTCAGACCGGCCTCCGGGTAGCGCAGCGGGTCGATGATGGCCGCGAAGCGCTCACGGACACCCGCGTCACCCACCGCTGGATACGCCCTCAGAAGGGCCTGCGCCTCCCAGGTGGCCGACCATTTCGCGTAGTACGCGGCGTAGGAGTCCAGGGTGCGCACCATCGGGCCGTTGCGGCCCTCGGGTCGCAGGTCAGCATCGAGCTCGAGCGCCGGGTCGGTGGCGGGTAGCTCGAGGAGCCGCCGCAGCTCGTTGACGATCCTCGTCGCCGCGGTCGCGGCGTCATACGCGTCGGCGCCGTCGAGGGGCTCGTGCACGAACATGGCGTCGGCATCCGAGCCGTACCCGAGCTCACCGCCGCCATAGCGTCCCATCGCGATGAGAGCGATGCGCGTCGGCAGCGGCGAGCCGCGGCGTGCCTCCTCCTCGCGGATCACCGCGCCCAGGGCGGCCTCGAGCGTGGCGTCGGTCAGATCGGTGAGTGCATAGCCGACCTCGGCCACACCGAAGGGCTCACAGAGATCCGCGACGCTGGTGCGGAGGAGCTGCCGACGACGAATGCCACGAACCGCGAGTACCGCCTCGCCGGCTGAGGACCGGCGTCGCGCGGTCTGGTTCATCTCCGTGAGCAGCACCTCGAGGGACGTGGGCGTCAGGTCCTGCTCCCCCAGGATCATCACGCCGTCCGGTTCCCGCTCGAGAAGCTGGGTCGCATACCGCGAGGTAGCGAGCACCTGGGCGAGTCGTTGCGCCGCCTGCCCCTCATCACGGAGCAGTCGCAGATACCAGTGCGTGGAACCCAGCGACTCGGAGATCCGTCGGAAGCCGAAGAGGCCGGCGTCGGGGTCGGGAGCGTCCGCGAACCAGTCCAGCATGGCGGGCAGCAGTGCGCGTTGGATGGCAGCGGTCCGACTGGTTCCGCGGGTCAGGGCCTCGAGGTGACGAAGGGCGGCCTCGGGATCCATGTAGCCCAGCGCGGCCAGGCGCTGCCGTGCCGCATCCGGCGAGAGTCCCGCCTCGTCGCCGCTCATCCGCGCGACCGCGGAGAGCAGTGGTCGGTAGAAGAGCTTCTCGTGCAGGCGTTGCGCCTCGCGGCGATGGTGCTGCCAGGCCGCCGTCAGCTCCTTGGCCGGAGAACGCAGGTACCCCATCGCGCGACCGAGCCGCCGCAAGGACTCGTCGTCTTCCGGCACCACGTGCGTTCGGCGCAGGTCGTACAGCTGGATCCGGTGCTCGAGCTTGCGGAGGAATGCGTAGGCGTCGTGCATCGTGCGACCGTCGTCGCGGCCGACGTAGCCGCGCTCGGTGAGGCGAGCAAGCGCGGACAGCGTGGCCGGCGCGCGCACGTCCTCGTCGCTGCGTCCGTGGACGAGTTGCAGCAGTTGCACCGCGAACTCGACGTCCCTCAGTCCGCCCGATCCGAGCTTGAGCTGGCGATCGGCCTCGGCCGCCGGGATGTGGTCGAGCACCCGTCGTCGCATCGCCTGGACGTCGTCGACGAAGCCGTCGCGTCCGGCCGCGTTCCAGATCATCGGCGCGACCATCGCGCAGAACTCACGTCCGAGGTCGAGGTCTCCAGCGACCGGCCGCGCCTTGAGCAGGGCCTGGAACTCCCAGGTCTTCGCCCAGCGCTCGTAGTAGGCGCGATAGCTGTTCAGGCTGCGGACGAGCGAGCCCGATCGGCCTTCAGGGCGCAGGTTCGCATCGACGGGCCAGATCGTGCCCTCCGCGGTGTTGTCGACGCAGACCTGCATGGTCACGCTGGCGAGTTGCGTGGCAGTCCGGGTAAGCACAGACTCGTCGGCGCCCGCGGCGGGTTCGGCGACGAACATGACGTCGACATCGCTCACGTAGTTGAGCTCGTGGCCTCCGCACTTGCCCATAGCGACGATCGCGAGCCGTACCGACTCCGCGTCGTCGACCCGAGAGCGTGCGATGGCCAGAGCCGCCTCCAACGTTCCCGCGGCGAGCTCGGCAAGTTCGGCGGCGACGTCGTCGACGCCCATGTGGTGCGCAAGGTCGCGAGCCGCGAGCCGAAGCAGCACGCGCCGGTACTCGACCCGAAGCGCGTCCTCGGCGGCCTTCACCGTGGCCGTTGGATGAGGAGCATCGGGATCAGCGCCGACCGCTCGCAGCAATCCGGCTCGCACCGCGTAGGACGCCGGCCGTGTCGATCCGAGCTCGGGATCGGTCAACTCACGCCAGTGCTCGGGGTGCCGGCGCAGATGATGGGCCAGGGCCCGACTGGCACCGAGGACGCTGAGCAGCCGCATCGCGGTGCCCTCGTCATCGGTGATCTCCTCGATGATCTCCTGACCCTCGTCGGAGGCTTCGACCAGCGCGCAGAAGCCCTCAACCGCCTCGTCCGGGTCAGCGGTCCGGGCGAAGAAGGCGACCAGCGGAAGCGCGGCCTCCCCGAGGGCCTCGATCGACTTCGACGAACGATCGGGATCCTCGAAGCCAAGCCGGACGAGCTGGCTGCGCAGCGACGTGACGCGTGGGCTCATCGGTGCCGTCAGAGGACCGGCAGCATCCGGTCCCGCTCGAAGGCCGAGACCTGGCCGCGGTACTCCTCCCACTCGGCGCGCTTGTTGCGCAGGAAGAAGTCGTAGACGTGCTCGCCCAGGGTGTCGGCCAACAGCTCCGAGCGCTCGGCGACCTGGATCGCGTCGTTGAGGTTCTTGGGCAGCTCCTCGAGACCGAGCGCCTTCCGCTCGCGCGAGCTGAGTGCCCAGACGTCATCCTCGGCCTCCCGGGGGAGCTCGTACTCCTCGTCGAGGCCCTTCAGACCGGCGGCCAGGATGACCGCGTAGGCGAGGTACGGGTTGCAGGCGGCGTCGATCGTGCGCAGCTCGATGCGCGTCGACTGACCCTTGTTCGGCTTGTACATGGGCACGCGGACCATCGCCGAGCGGTTGTTGTGACCCCAGCAGATGTAGGACGGTGCCTCGCCGCCACCGATGAGGCGCTTGTACGAGTTGACCCACTGGTTGGTGATCGCGGTGATCTCGGCAGCGTGCGTCAGGACCCCGGCGATGAAGTGGCGTCCGGTCTTGGAAAGCTGGTACTCCGCACCCGCCTCGAAGAAGGCGTTGCGATCGCCCTCGAAGAGCGACACGTGGGTGTGCATCCCGGAACCGGGGTGGTCGGTGAACGGCTTCGGCATGAAGCTCGCCCAGATGCCCTGGCTCAGCGCGACCTCACGCACCACCGCCCGAAAGGTCATGATGTTGTCGGCCGTGGTGAGCGCGTCCGCGTACCGCAGGTCGATCTCCTGCTGACCCGGGCCGCCCTCGTGATGGCTGAACTCGACGGAGATGCCCATCGACTCGAGCACGGTGATGACCTCGCGGCGGAAGTCCGCCCCCATGCCCTGCGCGGTGTGGTCGAAGTAGCCGCTGTGATCCACCGGAATGGGCGCCTGCCCTGCCTCGGCCTCACCTCTGAAGAGGTAGAACTCGATCTCCGGGTGCGTGTAGAAGGAGAAGCCCCGGTCGGCCGCGCGCTGCAGCGTCCGCTTGAGGACGTGCCGCGGGTCGGCGTAGGACGGCGATCCGTCCGGCATCGCGATGTCGCAGAACATACGTGCGGTCGCGGGCGTCTCGCCCCGCCACGGCAGGATCTGGAACGTCGCGGGATCGGGATAGGCGAGCATGTCGGCCTCGGTCACGCGAGCGAAGCCCTCGATCGCCGAGCCGTCGAACCCGATGCCCTCAGCGAAGGCGCCCTCGAGCTCCGCCGGTGCCACGGCCACCGACTTGAGAAAACCGAGCACGTCGGTGAACCACAGACGCACGAATCGAACGTCGCGCTCCTCGAGCGCCCGAAGCACGAAGTCTTCCTGCTTTCCCATGGGAGCAACTATGTCGCATTGCTGTTTCTAGCGCGTGAACCGGGCGAGTGGTGGCGGGGTTGGCGGCACAAGGACAGGAAGTTCGGCGTCAGAAACGTCGCCTCACGCTCAGGCCGAGCCTGCCCTCAGCGAACTTCCTGTCGGTGTGCTGCGACAGCGGCGGAGACTGCGACTCGCACGTACTCCGGATCAAACATCGCGTGCTTCCAGCCGAACCGCAGAACCAGGTAACCCTCCCCGACGAACCCGTTGTAGCGCTCCATGTCGCGTAGGAGTGCCTCCGGGCTCGCGTGGAACTCATGGGAGTCCGCCTCAATCGCGAGTCGCTGCCGCACGTCCACCAGGTCGGCGCGGCCGACGCTTCCGATCCATTGCTGAGGCTCGAGCGACACACCGGGCAGGCCAACGAGAGCAGCTCGAAGGACTGACTCGAATGGATTGTCCGCACGCGGGTCGGCGAGCTCGATGGCACGGATTGCCCGGCTACGGCCCGTGCGCGGGAGTCGGTTCGCAGCCAGGAGCAGATTGGTTCGAGGAACTCCAGCGCGCAAGGCCGAGTCGGCAACCGCCAAAGCCGCGTCGAACGGCAGGCGGCGCACGCAGTCCAAGACCGTCGCCGTCGGTGTCAGGACGCCCCCGCGGATGTCCTCTCTATTGAGATCCACCCATCGCACGGCAACGCCAACGCGCCGAGGACGATCCACTCGCCGCTTGATGGGAACGATCACTTCGGGCTGCTCAGGCGGGAGTTTGACCTTCCAACCCCAATGCAGAGCCGCGGAGAGACCGGCCAACACCCCCGACAGTGCAACGGCAGCGCGGCGGTGCTCGTCCAGAACCGGCAAGCAGTAGCGGTCGCGCCTTATGCGCAGCAGCGAACCATCCCCGAGCGCTCGCTCAATATCGGTACGCGTGGCCACCTGACGCAGTTCGCGATAGGTGGCCACGCTTCCGGATTGAAGCAGCGCGGCCGTGAGATCCACACGACCCAGTCGACCCCGCCGACGTCGCGCGCTGCCTGTTATCCACAGGTGAATTCACGCCACAGGCAGTTGCAGCTCCGTCACCCAGGACTCCTGCGGACCCTGAACGTCCAGGTACA
>JBQCDC010000396.1:0-4184 GCA_051961575.1 Marmoricola sp. | reverse complement strand
GCCTCGACCGTCATCCCGGTCAGATCCAAGACGCTGAGGTTGTACTCATCGGCCAGCGACCCGTCCTCCAACGGGTTCTTGTCATAACCCGCCTTCTGCAGATTGCGGGGAGAGAAGTCGTGGGAGTCGACGATGATCGCCGTCCCCTTCTTCATGTCATGCAGATTCGCCTTCAACGCCGCCGGGTTCAGCGCCACCAACACATCCGGCGCATCCCCCGCCGTCAAAATGTCGTGATCAGCGAAATGCACCTGGAACGACGACACCCCCGGCAACGTGCCCGCAGGGGCACGGATCTCCGCAGGGAAGTTCGGGAAAGTAGAGAGGTCGTTACCAAACGCCGCCGACTCAGCAGTGAACCTGTCACCCGTCAACTGCATACCGTCACCGGAATCACCAGCAAAACGGATGATGACGCGGTCGAGTTGCTTGACCTCTTTGGCTGCCATGAGCTTTAGCTGCCTTCTCGCTCTATATACGGGCCGTCCGTGCTGCCGCACGTACGGGTCTGGGGATCGCGCAGCGCGATTATCCCGCAAAACTGAAACATGTTCCAGTTTCTGGACCTCTCGGGCCGCTCACCCACGATAGACCCGCGACACGCCCGTTCAATGCAAATCTCAGCGTCGTGGAGCTCCCAGTGACCCGTCTCACCTGATGGGCCAGTTGTCCAAAGCGTGAAACTCTACTAAATTACCTGGCTTAGGATGTCTGCCGTAGTTACTCGAACTGAGTGCCTAGGTGCCCAACGAAAGGAACCTCGATGCGCAACACACTGACCAGGAACCGCCTCGGCGTACTGACGGGAACCGCCGTCGTCGCCGCACTGTCCGTGGGTCTGACTGCTTGCGCAGGAACGGGCGCGTCCACGGGCGGCGGCTCGCAGTCCGTGAGCATCGTCGGCTTCTCGGTGCTCAAGTCGGCGAACGCGGCCGTCATCAAGGACTTCCAGAGCACCGCTCAGGGCAAGAACGTCACCTTCACCCAGTCCTATGACGCCTCCGGCGCGCAGTCGCGAGCCGTGCTCGCCGGTCTGCCTGCCGACGAGGTGCACCTCTCCCTCGAGCCCGACGTCACCAAGCTGGTCGACGCCGGCATCGTCCCGTCCTCCTGGAATGCGGGCCCGAACAAGGGCATCGTCACCCAGTCCGTCGTGGTGCTGGTCGTCCGCAAGGGCAACCCGAAGCACATCACCGGCTGGAACGACCTGATCAAGCCCGGCATCAAGGTGGTCACCCCGAACCCGGGCTCGTCGGGCTCAGCGAAGTGGAACATCCTCGCGGCGTACGGCTCGCAGATCGCCGAGGGCAAGACTCCCGCCCAGGCCAAGACTTACCTGAAGGCCCTCATCAAGAACGTCGCCACGTGGCCGGACAGCGGCAGCAAGGCGACCGCGGCGTTCGTCGGCGGCACCGGTGACGTGCTGATCTCCTACGAGAACGAGGCGATCGCAGCCCGTCGTGCCGGGGACTCGGTCGACTACATCGTGCCGTCGTCGACGCTGCTCATTCAGAACCCGGGCGCGGTGACCAAGAACGCTCCGCAGGCCGCCAAGGACTTCCTGGCCTTCCAGCTCAGCAGTGAGGGCCAGAAGGACTACGCCACCTACGGGTTCCGCCCGCTGACGCCCGAGACCGGCATCACCGTCCAGGGCGCCGAGAACCCGAGCAACCCGTTCCCGACTCCCGCCAAGCTCCTCACGATCGACAAGGACTTCGGCGGCTGGAAGGCCGCGAACAAGTTGTTCTTCGGCGACAATGGCCTGGTGACCAAGCTCATCGCCGCCGCCGGAGCCGCGTGACCCGCAAGCTGGACCGCCGCAGGCTCGGGCTGGCGCCGGGACTCACCCTCGGGGTGACCTCGCTCTGGTTCAGCGTGCTCGTCCTGATCCCACTGGTCGCCGTGATCGCCTCGGCGGCCAGTGGGGGATGGAGCGGTTTCTGGTCGGTGCTGACCAATCACGAGACGGCCTCGGCCATTGAGCTGACGGTCGTCTCGTCCTTGGTCATCACGCTGCTCAACATCGTCATCGGCACGGCTACCGCCTGGGTCCTGGTTCGTGATCGATTCTGGGGCCGCGGCGTTGTCGACCTGGTGATCGACGTTCCGTTTGCGCTGCCCACGATCGTCGCAGGGCTGGTGCTCCTCGCTCTGTACGGCGCCGACTCACCGCTGGGCATCAACATCGCGAACACACGCAACGCCGTGCTGTTCGCGTTGGCCTTCGTGACGCTGCCGTTCGTCGTGCGCACCGTGCAGCCGGTGCTGGAGACGATGGACCGTGACGTCGAGGAGGCAGCCGCCTCCTTGGGAGCCAGTCGCTTGACGACCTTCCGGCGCGTGATCCTCCCGTCCTTGATTCCAGCCATTGCCGCCGGCGCCGCGCTGTCCTTCGCCCGCGCGATCAGCGAGTACGGCTCGCTGGTGCTCCTCTCCGGCAACCTGCCGAACAAGACCGAGGTGGCCTCGGTGCGCGTGCTGACCTACATCGAGACCGGCGACCAGAGCTCGGCAGCCGCGGTCGCCGCGGTCCTGCTCCTGGTGGCACTCGTCGTGATCTTCAGCCTCGACCTGCTGCAGCGCCGCCTCGTCCGATTGGAGGCCGCCGATGCCTGACACGCGAACGGTCACGTCTCACGCGCGAACCGTCACTTCTCACGCGCGACCCGTCCGTTCTCACGGGCGAGCCGTCACCAAGTGGGCGCTGCGTCTCGTGGTGGTCGGCTACGTCTTTCTCCTGGTGGCCTGGCCGACCTTCCTCGTCCTCGAGCGAGCCTTCTCGCACGGCGTCGCCGCCTTCTTCAACTCCTTCAGCGACCCCGCGATCTCGCATGCTCTGGCACTCACGTGGACCATCACCGGCTGGGCCGTGGTGATCAACCTGGTCTTCGGCGTAGCCACCTCGATGCTGTTGGTCCGCTACGACTTCTGGGGCAAGCGGATCTACTCGGTCCTTCTCGACGTCCCTCTGTCGGTGTCTCCGGTGGTGGTGGGCCTCGCGCTCGTCCTTGTCTACAACGGCCGCAACGGCTGGTTCGGGACCTGGTTGGGCGAGCACGGCATCCAGATCCTCTTCTCCGTGCCGGGCATGGTGATGGCGACCGTCTTCGTGGCGCTTCCGCTGGTGATCCGCGAGGTCGTGCCGGTCCTCAACGAGCTGGGCGACGAGCAGGAGCAGGCCGCGCGAAGCCTCGGCGCCAACGGTTTCCAGGTCTTCCGGCGCATCACCCTGCCCGGCATCAAGTGGGCCGTGATCTACGGCGTCGTCCTGGCGCTGGCGCGATCCATCGGCGAGTTCGGCGCGGTCAAGATCGTGTCGGGCAACATCGTCGGCCGCAGTCAGACCGCCACCCTCGCGGTCGAGCAGACCTACGAGAACTTCCAGCCCGAGCAGTCCTACGCGATCGCCGCTCTCCTTGCCCTGATCGCCATGATCTGCCTGCTCATCGTGGCCGTCCTCCGCAACTACTCACTCAAGGAGAAGTCATGAGTATCAAGGTCGACTCCCTGACGAAGAAGTTCGGGGACTTCTACGCGCTCGAGGACGTCTCGCTCGAGATCCCCACGGGCCAGTTGACTGCTCTGCTCGGACCCTCGGGTGGCGGCAAGTCGACGCTCCTGCGGATCATCGCCGGCTTGGAGACCGCCGACAGCGGGACGGTCGAGATCGAAGGTGTCACGGCGACCCACCTACCGCCGCAGAAGCGCAACGTCGGCTTCGTCTTCCAGCACTACGCGGCCTTCAAGCACATGTCGGTTGCCAAGAACGTGGCCTTCGGCCTGGAGATCCGCAAGCGATCCCGTGCCGACGTGAAGAAGCGCGTCGACGAGTTGCTCGAGCTCGTGCACCTCACGCAGTTCGCGGACCGCCTGCCCGCACAGCTGTCCGGAGGCCAGCGCCAGCGGATGGCGTTGGCGCGTGCGCTCGCGGTGGAGCCCACCGTCCTGCTGCTCGACGAACCCTTCGGTGCCCTCGACGCCCAGGTTCGCAAGGAACTGCGCGACTGGCTGCGTCGGCTCCACGACGAGGTCTCGGTGACCACGGTCTTCGTCACGCACGACCTGGATGTGGCGCTCGAGGTCGCCGATGAGATCGTCGTGATCAACCACGGCAAGGTCGAGCAGATCGGGACGCCCGACGAGCTCTACGACGCACCGGCGACCGACTTCGTGATGAGCTTCCT
>JBQCDC010000395.1:0-3878 GCA_051961575.1 Marmoricola sp. | reverse complement strand
GTAGGACGTGATGAAGGAGAAGCCGAAGGCCACCGCGCCTGCCCCGACCGCGATCGTGTCGAAGATGCTCCAACGTCCGACGTTGAAGGACGGCGGCCCCTGAGGCGGTGGCGTCGGAGCTGCTGGCGGCGGAGTCGGTGCACTCATCTTTGTCCCCTCACAAACGTGCGTTGACTGGCCGGAGTCGGCCAGTTCCGCAACACACTAGGACCAGCCGACCGTCCAGCGCACGCATCCGCGCGCTCTTTGTTCAGCTGACGAAGGCGCGCTCGATGATCGGCTCGAGGTCGATTCCAGGCGGCAACGTGCCGAACACGGTCCCCCAATCCCGCCCCAGCCGCGTCGCGCAGAAGGCATCCGCCAGTGCGGTCGGAGAGTGGCGCAGCAGTTGCGATCCCTGGAACACGAGCGCCAGCTGCTCCACGATGCGACGCGCACGCAGCTCGATGTCGTCGAAGGAGGTGAGCTCCTTCTTCACGTGATCCAGCGCGTCGTCGTAGTGCGTGTTGAGCCCTGTCGTGAGGTCGGCCTCGGCGAAGAACGCGTCCAGGCTCTCCGGCTCACGCGCCAGTGCGCGCAGCGCATCGAGCGCGGCCACGTTGCCAGATCCCTCCCAGATCGACAGCAGCGGAAGCTCGCGGTAGATGCGAGCCATGTCGAAGTCCTCGATGTACCCGTTGCCGCCGAGGCACTCGAGCGCTTCACCTGCCGCTATGGGCGCGCGCTTGCACACGTAGTACTTGGTCACCGCGAGCCCGATGCGACGCAGCGCCGACTCGCCCTGGTCGCCATGGATCGCGCGATCGTTGGCGCCCGCCAGCCGGAACATCGCCAGCGTGGCCGCCTCAGACTCGATGGCGAGGTCGGCGAGCACGTTGCGCATGGCCGGCTGCTCGACGAGCGGGCGCCCGAAGGCCGAGCGGTGGCGGGCGTGGTGGGTGGCGGTCACCAGCGCGGTCCGCAGCCCCATCGAGGATCCGATCACGCAGTCGAGGCGCGTCATGTTCACCATCTCGACGATGGTGCGCACGCCGCGGCCCTCCTCGCCGACGAGCCAGCCGACCGCGTCGTCGTACTCGATCTCCGAGGAGGCGTTGGACGTGTTGCCCATCTTGTCCTTGAGACGCATGAGGGTCAGCGAGTTGAGCGATCCACCCGGAAGCACGCGTGGGACCAGGAAGCAGGACAGGCCGCCCGGCGCTTGAGCCAACGTCAGGAACATGTCCGACATCGGCGCGGACGTGAACCACTTGTGCCCGACCAGCAGGTAGCTGCCGTCGGCCTGAGGGCGAGCCGTCGTCGTGTTCGCTCGGACGTCCGAGCCGCCCTGCTTCTCCGTCATCGACATGCCCGCGATCAGGCCACGCTTCGTCTGCGGGTCGCGGAGGCCGAAGTCGTACTCGCGGGACGTGAGCAGCGGCTCGAAGGTCGCCGCGAGATCGGGGTTCGCACGCAGCGCGGGAATGGCCGCGTAGGTCATAGAGATCGGGCAACCGTGACCGGCGTCCACCGACCACGTCATGAACTTGGCGGCGCGGGCGACATGCGCACCGGGTCGGTCGTCCGCCCAGGGCGCGGCGTGGAGTCCGTGCTCGACGGCCGTCCGCATCAGGTCGTGATAGGCGGGCACGTACTCGACCTCGTCGATGCGGTTCCCGGTGCGGTCATACGGGACGAACCGCGGAGGCACCCGCTCGGCGAGCCGTCCCCAGTCCTGCGCCTCGGCGGTTCCGGCCAACCGACCGAGCTCGTCGATCTCGGGCAGCGCCCAGCCCGCACCCTCGCGCTCGACGGCCTCGCGCATCGCCGGGTGGTCGGCGGTGTTGTAGTCGACGAGAGCGGGGACCTGATTGAAGACCTCGTGAGTAGTGCGCATTTCTCTATCCCTTGTTCGTGGAGGGTCCGTAGTCGTTGAAGGGCTCGCCGTCACGCTCGCGGACGGCCTCGCGGAAGCCGACCTCGGCGGCCCGTTGCTGGAAGGCGTAGCCCTCGCGCGTGTGCCGCGAGATGCCGTCGAAGACGGTGCTGATCATCTGGCTGTTGTGGACGCCCTGGCTCAGCAGAGCGGAGTTGAGCGCCAGCTTCACCATCATCAACTGGTTGATCGGCATGGCGGCGATGCGGCTCAACAGGTTCTCGGTGCGCGCATCGAGATCTTCAGGCGACGGCGCCTCGATGGCCAAGCCCCACTCGCAGGCCTCGCGACCACTGAGGCAGTCGCCGGTCAGTAGCAGGCGCTTGGCCTTCTGGTCGCCGAGCCGGTGCGCCCACATCCCGGCGCTCGGCACGCCCCACACACGGGTCGGCGGGTAGCCGATCTTGGTATCGGCGGCGATGACGATCTGGTCGCAGTGCAGTGCGATGTCCGTGCCGCCGGCCACGCAGAACCCGTGGATCTTGGCGACGGTCGGCTTGTTCGCGTGCAGGAGGCTCGCGAAGCCCTTGGTGAAGCGGCTCATCATCGCGAAGTCGACCATCGGGTCCCAGGTCCCGTTGGGGTCGTGGTTCTGCGCCTGCACGACGGGATCCAGCGCCGTGCCCTCGAGCGAGGGTCGCTCGCCCGCGAAGCCCTCGTCATCGAGGAGTCGCTCGGCGCTCGCGGTCCGGTCGTACCCGCCGCAGAAGCCCTTGCCCCGACCGGAGAGCACCATCACGTGTACGCGGGGGTCGAGGTCCGCTCGTTCGACGGCCGCCGCCAGGTCGACGGGCGTGTCGGGCGTGATCGAGTTCCCCTGCTCGGGCCGGTTGAAGGTGATCCGAGCGATGCGCCCGTCCACCTCGTAGGTGAGGGTCGGGAACTCGATGATGGCCACCCCTCGATATTACGGATACAGTCTCAATTGTGTCTAGATCTGTAGCGCGAGTTCTTGCGCCCCTGCCGGCGCGCTCGGTGGTCCTCAGCCTGATGCTGGGAGCGCATCCGGATCGGATGAGGACCGCCGAGATCATCGCGGCGGGGGAGTACTTCGGCATCTCCGCCTCGACCATGCGGGTCGCGCTGAGCCGTGCCTCAAGTGCGGGTGACCTGCGGCGGGTCGAGGGCGGCTACGAGCTGAGCGATCGCCTGCGCGCCCGGCAGCGACACCAGGACGAGGGTGTCGAGGACATCGGCGCCTCGTGGGACGGAACCTGGGAGATGGCCGTGGTCGTCGTCGCGGGCCGCTCGGGTGCGGATCGGGCGGCGCTGCGCGACGGCCTGCATGCGGCGCGGTTGGCCGAGCTGCGCGAAGGGGTCTGGATGCGACCCTCGAACCTGCGACGCCCTCGCGACTACGAGCAGGACCCGGTGCTCGACTGCTTCACGGTCGAGGCGCGCGAGGACGCGGCCGATCTCGCCGCCCGGCTCTGGGATCTGAAGGCGTGGGCGATTCACGGCGAGGATCTCCTTGACGACCTGTCGAACGTGAAGGATCCGGCGCTCCGCCTGGCGGTCGCGGCCAACGTCGTGCGGCTGCTCACCGCGGACCCGCTGTTGCCGCCGAGCCTGGTGCCGGAAGGATGGCCCGGAGAACACCTGCGGCAGGCCTACCGGGCCTACCAAGTCGAACTGCGCGGGCTCGCTGGGCTCGGCTCGTAGAGGAGAACCGATGTCTGAGGCCGCGACCGAGCTTGTTCACCAGACCGTGCCGATCCTGGGCGCGATGGGGATCCGGGTCCTGGAGAGCGTTCCGGGCCGCGCCGAGACGCTGTTGCCCTTAGAGCCCAACCGCAACCATGTGGGGATGGCCTACGCGGGCTCGCTGTTCTCGGTGGCGGAGGTGCTCGGAGGCCTGCTGGCGCTGTCGTCCTTCACCCTCGAGGGCTATGCGCCGCTGGTGAAGTCGATGACCATCGACTTCCTGCGGCCCGGCCTGGGCGACGTGCGTGCCAGCGTCGAG
>JBQCDC010000394.1:0-2796 GCA_051961575.1 Marmoricola sp. | reverse complement strand
GCGCGCTGGACCTACACCTACGTCCTCGACACCGGCGGCGACGACCTCACCGTCCCCTTCACCGCCGGATGGGTGCTGGCGGACCTCCCGCGCAACCCCGACGGCGGCGTCCAGCCCGCCCAGGACCCGGGCCAGCGGCTGCTCACCCTGACCACCTGCTCGGAGCTCTTCCACACCGACAACAGGCTGGTCGCGTTCGGTCACCTGGTCAGCTCGTTCAAGACCAACCCGAAGAGCCCGACGAAGATCACCCACTGATCGTCGCTTCGCTTCTCAACGCTCCTTGCTCGGCGCAAGCCACACACAAGCGTGCGCTTGACCTCGCTGCGTTCGCGTAATCTCGGGCTCATGACCGCTGACGCCACCCTTGCCCCTGACATCGATGCCTGCTGCCGCCTGACCGGCGAGTTCACGCTGCGATCGGGACAGGTGAGCAACGAGTACTTCGACAAGTACCTGTTCGAGTCGCAGCCCGCGCTGCTGGCCCGGGTGGCGGCTCAGATGCAAGACCTCGTTCCCGAGGGCACGGAGCTCCTCGGCGGGCTGGAGCTCGGCGGCGTCCCGATCGCCACGATGCTGTCGTCGCTGACGGGTCACCCGACCCTCTTCGTGCGCAAGAAGGCCAAGGAGTACGGCACCTGCAAGCTGGCCGAGGGGCCCTCGGTCGAGGGTCGTCGCGTGACGCTCGTGGAGGACGTCATCACCACGGGCGGTGCGGTTCGCGATGCGACGCGTGAGCTGCGCGCTCAGGGCGCGATCGTCGAGGTGGTCATCTGTGCCATCGACCGGAGTCCTGAGGGCGTCAACCCCCTGGCCGACGTCGACCTCGAGGTGCGTCCAGTGTTGACCAAGGCCCAACTGGACGCTGTCCACCGCTAGCGCGAAGCGTCGCTGCGCTTCGCTGCGCGGCGGCGCCGGTACCACTCCCACGCCACGGGGAGCATGGTGACCACCAGGATGGCGAGGATCGCAATGTCGATGTTCTTCGCCAGGAAGTGGCCCACCGACGTCCGGCCGAGGGAGAAGCCGAGCAGCGTGATGATCAGCATCCAGAGGCTCGCACCCACCGCGCTCCAGATGAAGAACTGACGCCGTTCCATCGCTGCGATGCCCGCGACGACGGTGACGTAGGTGCGGACGAACGGCACGAAACGGCCGATCACCAGGGCCTGATTGCCATGGGTGCTGAAGAACTCGTGGGTCTCGTCGAAGTACTTCTTCTTGAGGATGCGGCCGTCGCGGTGCGCGAGCGGAGGCCCGATCACCCGCCCGATCTCGTAGCCGATCACGTTGCCGGCGAACGCGGCTGCACCGAGTACGACCAGTGAGAGGAGCAGGTTGACCCACCGGCCTCCACCGACGACCGAGAGCTTGTCGGTCGCGACGAAGAGCCCGATCGCGAATAGCAGGGTGTCGCCCGGAAGGAACGGGAAGAAGAGCCCGCACTCGACGACGATGATCAGCGCGCTGATCCAGAAGAACTCAGTGCCGAAGTTGTGGAGCAGCCAATTCGGGTCCAGCCAGCGGATGCCGAAGAGCAGCAGGTGGGGCGCGATCACTCCGTGACCTTATCGGGCGAATCCTTACGTCAGGATGAACACCGTGAGCGAGGACTATGGCGTGGAGCGCGCTCCTTATGACCCGATGCCCTACGGACCGGACGAGGTGGGCGTCGGACCGTGGGCCGGAGCGTGGCCGACGGACGACCGCTACGACCCCGATCTGCTGGCGAATGGAGACCGTCGCAACGTCGTCGATCGCTACCGGTACTGGCGAATCGAGGCGATCGTCGCGGATCTCGACACTCGGCGGCACGGCTTCCAGGTGGCCATCGAGAACTGGCAGCACGACTTCAACATCGGCACGATCGTGCGCTCAGCCAACGCTTTTCTCGCCGCCGAGGTCCACATCGTGGGGAACCGCCGCTGGAACCGTCGAGGCGCCATGGTCACCGACCGCTACCAGCACGTCCGGCACCACCCCACGGTCGATGAGCTCGCTGCCTACCTTCACGAGCGGGGTGTGCCCCTGCTCGGCATCGACAACCTGCCGGGTTCCCAGCACCTCGAGACCATGGAGATCCCGCGCGAGGTCTGCTTCCTGTTCGGGCAGGAGGGTCCCGGCCTGTCCGAAGCAGCCCGCCGGGCCTGCGACGGAACCTTCTCAATCGCTCAGTTCGGCTCGACTCGCTCGATCAATGCATCGGCCGCTGCCGCGATCGCCATGCACTCGTGGATCCGGGTGCACGCCGACCTCAGCGCGGATGACGCCTGGCGCGGCTAGGGTTGGCCACGGTCCGTAGCCCGATCGAGGAGATCCAGGTATGCCTATCGCCACCCCTGACAAGTACGCCGAGATGCTGGACGCCGCGAAGAGCAAGGGCTTCGCCTTCCCGGCTATCAACGTGTCGTCGTCGCAGACGCTGAACGCCGCGCTCCAGGGATTCGCGGAGGCGGGCTCCGACGGCATCATCCAGATCTCCACGGGCGGTGCCGAATACCTCTCGGGTCCGACGATCAAGAACATGGTCACCGGATCGCTGGCCTTCGCGGCCTACGCCGCTGAGGTGGCCAAGAGCTACCCGGTGAACATCGCGCTGCACACCGACCACTGCCCCAAGGACAAGTTGGACGGCTTCGTCCGCCCGCTGCTTGCCGCGTCGGCCGAGCGCGTCGCCCGCGGTGAGGACCCGCTGTTCCAGTCGCACATGTGGGACGGCTCGGCCGTGCCCTTGGGCGAGAACCTCGAGATCGCCCAGGGACTGCTCGCCACCTCGGCCAAGGCCAAGGTGATCCT
>JBQCDC010000393.1:0-2088 GCA_051961575.1 Marmoricola sp. | reverse complement strand
CTGGACGTCTTCCCAGGTGACCCGGTCGGAGGAACCGGACGAGG
This sequence comes from Marmoricola sp., assembly GCA_051961575.1. Classification (GTDB taxonomy): domain Bacteria; phylum Actinomycetota; class Actinomycetes; order Propionibacteriales; family Nocardioidaceae; genus Marmoricola. The sequence goes on along the minus strand of JBQCDC010000393.1, from coordinate 2,044 downwards.
CGACGACCTTGGTCCCCTCGACGCCGTCGCTTGCTCGACGCTCTCGGTAGTGCTCCAACGCCTGCGCCAACTCGGGGTCTACCCGCATCATCGCCGTCATTTGATAGAGTCTTCCATAAGACAGTCATTGTCACTAGATGATGATCGTCTAAATTTCCCATCGTTGCGACGAGTGCGAAGCGTGACCAGGGCTGTAGTTTGACTACGGTCGTGAACTGAAGATCATGCTCCGCAGTGAGAGAGGTTCGGCGTGCCACAGGTGGAGTCGCATATCGCGGCGAATGACGCCATGCCGGGTGGGTTGCGAGCGCGCAAGCAGAAGCGTGCACGAGAGCAGGCCGCCAGGATCGCGAGTGAGATGTTTCGTGAGCGGGGCTATGACAACACCTCCTTGGAGGACATAGCCAACGAGGCCGAGATGTCGGTCAGTTCGCTGATTCGCTACTTCGGCAACAAGGAGAACCTGGCTCTCGCCCGGCACCTCGATCATCTCGAAGCGTTCCGAGCGCATCTTGCTGACGAAAGCAAGCCGGTGCTTGAGCGCTGGCGCTCCTTCATCGTCGATCAGGCGTCATCGCTCCGATCGTTCAGCAGCTACAACGAGGAGCGGCAGCTGATCGTGTCGGTGCCGTCGCTGCTTCGCCTTCTGTCCCGGATCCAGTTGGATCAACAGGACGAGCTCAGCGCCGCCTTCTCGCGCGAGGCGCAGGTCGATCCTGATGAGGATCTTTACGGCCGCCTGTTTGCGGCGCTCCTCGTGGCCGGCAACGAGGCCGTCTATCTTCAATGGTTACGTTCCAAGGGGCGTCGGGACCTGGTTGAGATGTGCCTCGCGGTGGTGGACTTCGGGGCCAACCGCCTAGGCAGTCGCGATGACGCCGTAGATCAGTTCAGCTCGATCAGTCCCACCAACTAACTCCCCACCCAGGCCCGCCTGCCGACACTCGGTGTCGCCAGGCGGGCTTTGTCATGCCCGACCGAGCGAGGGGAAGCGCTCAGTCCCGGCTGTGCTTCTCAAACGACAACAAAATTCTTTTGACAATCACTTGCAATTGACTGTGATGGGCGTCATGCTGAGGTCAATCGACCAAAGAGATGGTTCTCACAGTTAGGGGTCTCTGGTGCGCCTCAAGATTGCAACGGGCTTGCTCGGGCTGGCCATGACGGTTACGGCGTGCGGTGCCACCGGCACCACGTCCACGGTTCAGTCGACCGCTGCTCCGCATGCAGGCGGGCAGCTGACGGTTGCGCTCGCGCTGCCGCCCTCGTCGCTGGATCCGATCGCTGGGACCAGTGGCGGTGACCAGATGTCGCTCTACCCGATCTTCGACCGACTGATCGACTTCAACGCGAAGACCTTGGAGCCGACTCCCGGTCTCGCTTCGACCTGGAGCTCACCGACCCCGACCTCATTGGTCCTCAACCTGCGTCCCGGCGTGAAGTTCCAGGACGGGACGCCCGTCGACGCCAGTGCAGTCGTCTTCAGTCTTGACCGAGCGCTGACCACCGCGACCTCGGTCGTTCGACCGGATCTCGCCAGCGTGAAGTCGGTCCGCGCGACCGGACCGTTGCAGGTGACCATCGCACTCAAGCAGCCTGATGCCTCGCTTGTCCTGACTCTCGCGGATCGGGCTGGCATGGTGGTCTCCCCGGCCGCGGTCAAGAGGTGGGGGGCCAACTTCGGTCAGCACCCTGTGGGCTCGGGTCCGTACAAGTTCGTGAGCTACACGCCGAATGCGCAACTCGTACTCGCGAAGAACACCAGCTACTGGCAGGCGGGCAAGCCCTACCTGACTGGGGTGACGTTCAAGTACATCACTGACCAGCAGACCGCGAACAACGCGCTTCAGTCCCACCAGGTCGACGCCATCCTCAACGTGCCTCTCGCGGACGAGTCGACCTTGAAGGCGATGAGCGGAGTCACGGTGGTCAGCGCTCCTTCCCTTCTGACCGACGGCTGCTACCTCAACTTCTCCCGTGCGCCGTTCAACAATGTGAACGTCAGGCTCGCGGTGGCCTCGGCCATTGACCGTGCCTCGCTGAA
>JBQCDC010000392.1:0-3270 GCA_051961575.1 Marmoricola sp. | reverse complement strand
CGCGATGGCCTCCAGAATGAGTCCTCGATCGTCCCGGTGGAGGCCAAGGCTGAGTTCATCCATCGACTCGAGGCGGCAGGCCTTCCGATCATCGAGGCGACCAGCTTCGTGCACCCCAAGTGGGTGCCGCAGCTGGCGGATGCCGCTGAACTGCTCAGCCTGCTGGGCGAATCGGGCCGCAAGCATCCGGTCCTCGTGCCCAACGAGCGTGGCCTCAACCGTGCCATCGATGCCGGGTGCGAGCACATCGCGGTGTTTGCCAGCGCAACCGAAACGTTCGCACAGCGCAATCTGAACAGCTCGCTGGACGATCAGTTCGTGATGTTCGAGCCGACGGTGAAGCGCGCGCGCGAGGCAGGCATGGACGTGCGTGGCTACGTCAGCATGTGCTTCGGCGATCCGTGGGAGGGCGACGTTGCCATCGAGCAGGTCGTGGCGACCGGCAAGAGGCTCCTCGATCTGGGGATCAGCCAGCTCAGCCTCGGCGACACGATCGGGGTCGGAACCGCGGGTCACGTGACCGCGTTGCTCGATGCGTTCAACGCGGCCGACGTCGGCGACGACCTGCTCGCGATGCACTTCCACGACACCTACGGACAGGCGCTGACCAATGCGCACGCAGCGCTCCGGCACGGCGTGACCACGTTCGACGCCAGCGCGGGTGGACTCGGCGGCTGTCCCTATGCGGAGTCGGCTACCGGTAACCTCGCTACCGAAGATCTGGTGTGGATGCTTCACGGACTGGGAATTCAGACCGGCGTGGACCTCACCGGACTCGTGGAAACGAGCGTGTGGATGGCGGGGGTGCTGGGACGGCCGAGTCCGTCCCGAGTGGTCACCGCGCTCGCTTCGTCCTAGTCGTCGTGTAAAGGGGGCTTTACATGGTTCAGCGGGTGGTCCTGCATGTCGGCTGTCCGAAGACGGGCACGACGGCGCTCCAGCAGCAGCTGTTCATGAATCCGATCGCGCTGGCGTCGCAGGGTCTGATGTACCCGCGGAGCCGGGTCGATCAGCACTTTCTGGCGACGATCGACGTTCTCGACCTCCCGTGGGAGCAGGGCGTCAAGAATGTCGCGGTAGGTGCGTGGGCGGCGCTTGTCGACGAGGTTCGTGCCAGCGAGCTCACCGCGATCGTCAGTCACGAGCTGTTGGGTAGAGCCACATCCGAGCAAGCCGCGCAGGTGGTCGCCTCACTCGGGGACGTGGACGTGTCCGTCGTGATCACCGCCCGCGATCTGGGTCGGCAGATCCCGGCGGAGTACCAGGAGCACCTCAAGCACCGCAGTGTGATGACCTATCGGACGTTCCTCGACCGCCTGGTCGATCCGGACGTGGACGACTTCGCCGGCGGTCACGCGCGGCACACGTGGTGGGTTCAGGACGTGCCTTCGATCGCCGAACGTTGGGGCTCCGCGGTCGGTGCCGACAAGGTCACGATCGTGACGGTTCCTCCCAAGGGAGCGCCCCGCGATCTGTTGATGCAGCGCTTCGGGATGGCGGCGGGATTCGACGCGACCAGGTTCCGTGAGATCGAGGAGCTCAGCGAGAACCGCTCCCTGGGCATCGCCGAGACCGAGCTTCTGCGGCGAGTCAACGAGCGTTACAACGAGCGATTGGACGACTCCGCCTACGCGATCCTGGTCAGGAACATCCTGGTCAAGCGTCTGGTGCCGACCGACGACGAGGCCACTCCGCTGTCCCTGCCGCTGCAGGAGTTCGGTTGGGTTCGAGAGCGCTCAGAGGCCTGGGTCGAGACACTGCGCGAGGCGGGGTATCCGGTGGTTGGCGATCTCGAGGAGCTGCTGCCCGAGAAGCCGGTCGCGGAGACCGCCGCCGACGTGCCGGTGGACGACGACCAGGTGCTTGACGCGGCGCTGCAGGCGCTGGTCGGCGGTGTTGCGGCCTATGACGAGCTGTGTCGGGAGGTGGGACCTCCGCGCGAGTCCGCGCGCGCCCGTGTGCTGCGGCGCAGCAAGGAGCGGATCGTCCGCGAGGCTGGCAAGAGTGCCCTGGGTCAGCGGGCCTTGCGCGCCTGGGTCGAGCGCCACTGAATCTCGCGATCCACGTAGCGGCCCAGCTTCCAGGTCGCGTAGCCGTCGCTGCTCGCGCCGATCGCGCCGCCGAGGATCGGTACCCGTCGTCCGACCGTCGTGGCGATGCGAGTGCCGGTCGCCCGGGTGATCAGCTCGGATGCAACAGCGTTCGCGAGTCGGTTGGCGAGCTCCGGGTCGAGGTTCGTCGCGGTCAGCAACTCGTTCGGTCCACCGGGAACGCGCTTCTTGCGGATCTCCGTGGCGAGCGTGTCGGGTCCGAGAAGGCAGGCCAGGACGGCGGCGCGGGTCCTCGGGTCCTGCAGGTCGTAGCCCCGTAGGTGCATGATCGCGGCGATCAGGCGGCACTCGACCAGCGCGAGGCCGGCGAGGTTGGCGGGGATGGTGATCGCGAGCGTGGTCAGTCCGCCGATGTTGGTGAGCATGCCCTGCGCCCCCGCATAGCGCACGTGCCGCTCGATGAGGTGGTGGACCGCCCGCTCCGCATTGCCGTCGTGTTTGCTGAGCGCGAAGTCCGCGGCCGACGCGGCGCCGGGCAGGCGGGACACTCCGTTGATCGCGCCGTCCAACGCCTTCAGCACCGCCGTCGAGGTGGCGTTCGGGGCGATGGCCGTGACCTTGGGTGCCAACTTGGTTCCGACGCGCCGCCCGAGGCTGCTTCGACTCATGCCGCCACAATATTCACGTGCCCCTAGACCCCGCTCCGAGCATGTGGGGAATGACACCGCCGCCCGTGGACGCGGAGGATCTCGTCGCAGTCGGCGCCGATCTGGAGCCGGGCACGATCCTCGCGGCCTATCGGCTCGGGCTGTTCCCGATGCCCGTCGAGGACACCGTCGGCTGGTGGTCGCCGTGTCGGCGCGGGGTGCTGGAGCTCGCGGATCTCAAGGTGAGCCGATCGCTCGCGCAGTCGGTCCGGCGCTACGAGATTCGCGTCGACACGGCTTTCGACGACGTCATCTTGGGCTGCGCCGATCCTCGCCGCGACGGCGGCTGGATCGACGACGACATCGTCGCCGCGTATCGACGGCTGCACGACCTGGGCTGGGCGCACTCGGTGGAGACCTGGTACGACGGTGAGCTGGTCGGAGGCCTGTACGGGTTGGCGATCGGCGGGCTGTTCGCAGGGGAGTCGATGTTCTCGCATCGTCGGGATGCGTCGAAGGTGGCGCTGGTGGGGCTGGTCGACCTACTGCGGGACGGCGAGGACCGGCTGATC
>JBQCDC010000391.1:0-2293 GCA_051961575.1 Marmoricola sp. | reverse complement strand
CTTCCAGTAGGGCACCTGCGCGGCTTCGGTTGCGGCGGCAGCGTCCTGGTCGTCGGCAAGCTGCACGAGAATGCGCTGCACGGCGAGTGCAGTTTCTTCGTCCAACTGGTTATCGAGCACTCACCTAGGGTGCACCTTTCGTACGCAAACAAAATGCGAAACGCCGAAATTCAATGTTCTTTGTGCTGCAATTCACCCCACCGGTTCGAAACGAACGATGACGCCCTTCGACGTCGGGGTGTTGCTCCCCTCGGCGACGCTGTCGAGCGGGACCAGCACGTTCGCCTCCGGGTAGTAGGCAGCCGCGGAGCCACGCGCGGTCGGATAGGCGACGAGCGTGAAGCCCGGGGCCCGTCGCTCGGTGCCGTCGGTCCACACGCTCACCACGTCGACGAGCTGGCGGTCGCCGAGGCCGAGCTCCACGAGGTCATCCGCGTTCACCATCACGATCCTGCGCGCGTTGTGAATGCCGCGGTAACGGTCGTTCATGGCGTACGGGATGGTGTTCCACTGGTCGTGGGAGCGGAGGCTCTGCAGCACGAGGTGGCCTGGTGGCGCGATCAACGAGACCAGGTCGTTGACGGTGAACATCGCCTTGCCAGTTGCCGTGTTGTAGGTCCGGTCGTTGACCGGGTTCGGCAGGCGGAAACCGCCGGGCGCCTGCACCCGCGCGTTGAAGTCGTCGAAGCCCGGGATGACGCGCTCGATCCGATCACGGATCAAGCCGTAGTCGCGCTCGAAGTCCATCCACGGGATCTCGCCGACTCCGGGCACGACGCGATGAGCGAGCCGACTGATGATGGCGACCTCGCTGAGCAGGTGGGGCGAGGCGGGATCGAGCTTGCCCCGCGAGGCGTGCACCATGCTCATCGAGTCCTCGACGGTGACGAACTGCTCGCCGGTCTCCTGGACGTCGCGATCGCTACGGCCGAGCGTGGGCAGGATCAGCGCCGTCTCGCCGCAGACCGTGTGCGACCGGTTCAGCTTGGTCGAGATCTGCACCGTGAGGCGACAGTTGCGCAGCGCGTCCTCGGTGACATCGCTGTCGGACATGGCCCGCACGAAGTTGCCCGCCACCCCCACGAAGACCGATGCCTTGCCGTCGCGCAGGGCTCGGACGGCCTCGACGGAGTCGTAGCCGTGCTTCGCCGGTGGGATGAAGTCGAACTCCTTGCCGAGGGCGTCCATGAACCGTTGCGGCATCTGCTCCCAGATGCCCATCGTGCGATCGCCCTGCACGTTGCTGTGGCCACGCACCGGGCACACGCCGGCGCCCGGACGGCCGAGGTTGCCGCGCAGCAGCAGGAAGTTGACCATCTCGCGGATGGTCGGCACACCGTGCTTGTGCTGCGTGATGCCCATGGCCCAGCACATGATGATGCTCTTGCTCTCCAGTACGCGAGCGAGGGTCTCCTCGATCTCGGCACGACTCAGGCCGGTGGCCTCGAGCACGTCGTCCCACTCGGTGCCTCGCACCGATGCGGCGAACTCCTCGAAGCCGCTGGTCTCGGACTCGATGAACGAGCGGTCGAGCACGGTGCCCGGAGCGGCGTCCTCAGCCTCGAGCAACAGCCGGTTGAGCATCCGGAACAGAGCCAGGTCGCCACCGACGCGGATCTGCAGGAACTGGTCGGCGATGGCGGTGCCGTGGCCGATGACACCGCTCGGCTTCTGCGGGTTCTTGAAACGGATGAGCCCGGCCTCGGGAAGGGGGTTGACGGCGATGACCGTGCCGCCGCGGCGCTTGGCCTCCTCGAGCGCGGAGAGCATGCGCGGGTGGTTGGTGCCGGGGTTCTGGCCGACGACGAAGATCAGGTCGGCGCTGTGGACATCCTCGAGCGAGACGCTGCCCTTGCCGACGCCGAGCGTCTCCCCCAAGCCGGTTCCGCTGGACTCGTGGCACATGTTCGAGCAGTCGGGCAGGTTGTTGGTGCCGTAGGCGCGCGCGAACAGTTGCAGGAGGAACGCGGCCTCGTTGCTGACCCGCCCTGAGGTGTAGAACATCGCCTCGTCGGGCGACGGCAGTGCGCGCAGCTCGTGGGCGATGAGGTCGAGAGCATCGTCCCAGTCGATCGGCTCGTAGTGCGTGGCGCCCGGTCGCTTCACCATCGGCTCGGTGAGCCGTCCCTGTTGGTTCAGCCAGTAGTCGGACTTCGAGTCCAACTCGGCGATCGGGTGCTCAGCGAAGAACTCACGGGTGATGCGACGCGTGGTCGCCTCGTCGTTGACGTGCTTGGCCCCGTTCTCGCAGTACTCGTTCATGTGCCGATGTCCGGGCTCCGGCCACGCGCAT
>JBQCDC010000390.1:0-3666 GCA_051961575.1 Marmoricola sp. | reverse complement strand
ACGGTCAGCTTCCCTGGCTTCTCCACGTCGGGCATCCACATGAACGGCCTCTCCGCCGGCATCAGCGCGTGGCACAGCTACGCGGTCGTCGGCATGCTTCTCGTCCTGGCCGCGACGGTCCTCGTCGTGATCCATGCCTCGGACATCGCATTGCCCCCGACGGTTCCGTGGCCGCTCGCCGCGGCCGGCGCTGCAGCGCTCGGTACCTTTCTGCTCCTGATCCGTGGACTGACGTGGTCGGAGTCGGCACTCGGTGCCAGCGTGGGCATCGGATGGTCGGGATGGATCGTCATCATCGCCGGCGTCGTGCTCACGGCTGCGGCAGTCATCCCGCTGACGACCTATCGCTCGAAGGTCGAGCAGAAGCTCACCAACCTCGGTGGCGGCTCAAGCTCCTGAGACCTGCCGCGCCTCACGGCGCAGGTACACGCAGATCAAGAAGCTCGTGATCGCTGCCCATACGCACCACAGCGAGACCACCCCGCTCTGAGCGAGCGCGGCCAGGATCGAGACGACGATCAGGTTCATCACGCCGAAGAGCCTGAGCAGGTTCGAGCGACCCACCAGGGCCGGGACGCAGGTGGCGATCACGTAGAGCGGGAGACCGATCTGCGAGTACGGCACCGTGAGGTCGTAGGCGATGTGGTGCCCGGACTGATGCGCGGTCATCGGTCCGTGGCCCATGCCCCACATGTCGAAGCCCGTGGCGACCGCTCCCGCGAGGAGGCAGATCCACGCGATCGACGGCGCGGTCAGGCGTAGGCGAAGGAACGCATACGGCACGAGCAGCGGCAGGATGCCGAGTGCGATCAGCAGGTAGGCGAAGACGGCGACCGCCGACGCCTGCGCTGACGCCTGCCCGTCGATGCGCCACCACACCACGGTTTCGACGAGCTGGTGGATCCCGAAGACCAACGGCAGCGCCGCGAGCGGCTTCTGCTCGCGCTTGGTCACGTGGCTCAGTGCATCCACACCGAGTCCGGTCACCAGCATGCCCGCGGTGAGGTCCATCGACGCCGAGAAGCACATGGGGTGAGAATGCAGTGTGCTCTCGCCCGATGTCCACGCGATAACCGCATGACGCGCCCGCGGCTGGGGAAGCCGAACCTGCACGACGTGGGGATCGATTTCAACGTCCCCACCGCGACCGACGACCTGTCAGTCACCTTCGCCGGGGTGTCCACGTTGCTGTTCAGCGACGGCGAGGCCGCGGTGCTCTTCGACGGCTTCTTCTCGAGGCCGCCGTTTCGGTCGGTGGCCCTGGGGAAGCTGTCGCCCGACGACTCGCGCATCACGTCGGGGCTCGAGCAGCTGGGACTGGACGGGTCAGGTCCGACGGTCGCCGCGGTCGTCCCCGTGCACAGCCACTACGACCACGCTCAGGACTCTGCCGAGGTGGCGCGGCGGCTCGGGGCTCGCCTCGTTGGCGGATCGTCCACCGCGAACATCGGACGAGGCGCGGATCTCCCCGCCGACCGGATCCACACCGTGGCCTCAGGTGACCGGGTCGAGCTCGGAGCATTCACGCTGGACTTCGTCGCCTCGACCCACTGCCCGCCGGATCGCTATCCGGGAACGATCACCGAGCCTGTGCGGCCACCCGTGCGGGCGTCCGCCTATCGCTGTGGTGAGGCGTGGTCGATCCGGGTGAATCATGCCAGTGGACGCTCGGCTCTCGTTCAAGGCAGCGCCGGGTTCGTGACCGGCGCGCTCCAGAACTGGACCGCGGACATCGCGTATCTCGGCGTCGGCCAACTCGGGCACCAGTCGGAGGACTACATCGATACCTATTGGGATGAGACCGTTCGAGCCGTGGGGGCGCGTCGTGTGGTCCTCACGCACTGGGACAACTTCTTCCGTCCGTTGAGCAAGCCCCTGCAGGCGCTCCCCTACCTGGTGGACGACCTCGACCACTCGGCTCAACACCTCAGCGAACTCGCCCGAGCCGACGGCGTGGCTCTGCACTTCCCGACGCTGTGGCGTCGAGAGGACCCCTGGGCCTAGTCGGCGAGGTGGAGAACTGCCCGGCGAATCCGGTGGTTGGTCTCGACGGTCACCGACGTCACTGAGCGGCGACGGCCGAGCTTGACGACCGACGCCGGGCCAGCCTGGATGTTGCGCAGCCAGTCGGTTCGATCACCGTAGCCGAGCAGGACCATGAGCGAGCTGCCCCGTCGAAACGCAAGGACGGGGGTGCGATAGGCAGTGCCGGACACCCGTCCGCGATGCTCGATGAGTGCGTAGAACGGGAGGTAGGGCGCCCACATCCGCTGGAGCGGATTCACGATCCGCCGGTTGATCGCGGGGAGCCATCGCGGCATCAGGTTGCCGTCATCTCTGCGGGTGGTCGCCATGCCTCCGACCCTAGCCGCCGGCTCCCTCTCGCCGAGCGCTAGTGGGCGACGGAGAGGTCGCCGGCGGTGCCCTTGTCGAGATGGCGGGCGATCACCATGCGCTGGATCTGGTTGGTGCCCTCGAAGATCTGCATGACCTTGGCCTCGCGCATGTACCGCTCGACGGGGAAGTCGCGGGTGTAGCCGTAGCCACCGAACACCTGGACGGCGTCGGTGGTCACCTTCATCGCGTTGTCGGTGCAGACCATCTTGGCGATGCTGGCTTCGCGTGAGTAGCTCAGTCCGAGGTCCTTGCGCCGTGCCGCAGCCAGGTAGGTCGCGCGCGCCGACTCCACGGCCGCGGCCATGTCGGAGAGCACGAATGCGAGGCCCTGGTGGTCGATGATCCGCTTGCCGAAGGTCTCGCGGTCCTGTGCGTAGGCCACGGCTGCGTCCAGCGCCGCCTGCGCCAGGCCGGTCGCGACCGCGGCGATACCGAGTCGACCGGCGTCGAGACCAGCCAGCGCGATCTTCAACCCGTCCCCCTCACCACCGAGCCGACGCTCCACCGGGATGCGCACGCCCTCCAGCCGCATCGTCGCGGTCGTGGAGCCCATCAGGCCCATCTTGCGTTCGGGCGGGTCCGCGGTGAAGCCAGGCGTGTCCGCCGGAATCAGGAAGCAGGAGATGCCGTTGCGGTCATCGCTCGTGCGTGCCATCACCTTGTAGAAGTCGGCCTGACCGCCGTGCGTGGTCCACGCCTTCGCCCCGGAGATCACGTACTCGTCGCCGTCACGCACGGCCTTGGTGCTCATCGCCGCGGGATCGCTGCCCGCATGCGGTTCGGACAGGCAGTAGGCGCCCAAGAGCTCCCCACCGAGCATGTCGGGAAGCCAGGTGCGCTTCTGCTCCTCGGTGCCCATCGTCGCCAGCCCGAAGCACGAAAGCACGTGCACGCTGGTGCCGACCCCGACGCTCGACCACGCGTAGCCGATCTCCTCGACCGCCTGGAGGTACACCTCGTAGGGCTGGCCCCCACCGCCGAACTCCTCGGGATAGGGCAGACCGAGGACCCCGGCCCGACCCAGCATCCGGAACACGTCACGAGGGAACGACGCCGACGCCTCGTCCTCGGCCGCACGAGGTGCCAGGTCCTTCGCGCAGATGTCCCGAACCAGGCCGATCAGATCGGCGGCCTCCGACGTCGGCAGAACGCGAGATGCAGGCATGCGTTCACCGTAGTTGAGGATCAGCAGCTCGCGAGCACCCGGGCGATCGCATCGCGCTCGGAAGGCGTCACCCAGAGGTGGTAGCGCGCCTTCACCTCGACCTG
>JBQCDC010000389.1:0-3914 GCA_051961575.1 Marmoricola sp. | reverse complement strand
GCAAGCCGTCTCCGAACGGCTACCTCTACCACGAGGCCGAGGAACTGGCCGCTCTCATCACGACCGCCCACAAGCTCGGCCTCAGCACCGCCACGCACGCCCAGGGACCGCTGCCGATCGGTGTCGTGCTGGACTCCGTCGAGGCGGCGCGAGCCGAGCGCCCGCGCACCGGCTTGGTGCATCGCATCGAGCACTGCGGTTTCCCGACCTCGGAGCAGATCGGGCGCATGGCCGCGCTGAACGTGGTGCCCGTGCCCCAGCCGATGCAGGTCAACCTCTACGCGGATTCCCTGATGGATGAGTTCGGCGAGTTCGGTTCTCGCTTCTATCCATACGGCGAGTTCGAGGCCGCCGGTGTGCCGGTCGTGATCTCCTCGGACGCGCCCGTCACCATGCCGAACCCGCTCGAGGCGGTCTGGGCGGCGACCACGCGCGAGACCATCGGCGGCGGCGTCTCGGGGCCCGAGAGCCTGCGCGCCAGCCGCGAGAAGGCTCTCGCCGGCGTCACGTCGACCCCGGCCGCCTTGCTCGGCCGTTCCGACATCGGAGCGCTCCGGGTCGGTGCCAAGGCCGACTTGGTGTTCCTCGACGCGGATCCGGTCACGGTTGCGCTGGAGAAGCTGCCGGCCGTGGGCGTCACCGAGTCGTGGATCGGTGGGGTCAAGGTCGGGTAGCGGATAGGCCTTATCCTCCTGAGCGCCCTGCGGCCGGCGTTTTCACAACCCAGGTTGTGAAACCGCCGCATCCCGAGCGAAATTTCGATCGGGATGCGGCAAATTCGATCGGTTCGCGAATCGTGCTGGGTCGTCTGGGCGCTGGCGAGGCCACTTCTTCCCAGCGGGAGGGCCCAAAACGAGTCACGCGCAACATCGGTCGCGACCTGATCAAAGTGGTCACAAACCGATCGAAATTTCGATCGGACTGTGACCAGATCACAACCCGGGTTGTGAAACCTCGGGCCTCGCGCACCTCAGTACCGATGATGCCCGGCCGCATTGAGCACCAGGTATCGGTGATCGGCGATGTAGTGACCTGCGTCGATCGCGAGCAGGATCAGGATCGCAGCGGCGGCAATGTTGAGCGCGTGATACCGATGTGGCGCCGTCCGTAGCCACCACTCGTTGAAGCGCTCGGCGACGCTCTGCGGCGACCCGATGCTCATCGCGATGACGACGAAGATCAATGGCCACTGGGCGGCGGCGACCCACAGCAACTGCGCCAGCAGGGCATCAACCCAGTCGTCCGAGTGACCCGCGACGATGACGCCCCCGAGGAACCCGGGATCCGCGACCCACGCCAGCACGATGGCAATCGCGAGGAGCGCCGCTCCGCGCTCCGTCGGGTCCGGCGGCTCGGGCTCGGAGTCATCGGGCCCGCGATTGATCCGGATCGCCAACCAGATCAGGCCGCTGATGGCGGTGACGATCTCGAGGTCGGCGCGGATCGGGCCGTGGCGGAGGTGATCCAGGCCGCGCGGGATGGCGGTGAGCTGTCCGATCGTCAGCGACAAGGCGACGGCGAGAGCCCACTTCCCGACCCCGGCCGTCGTCAGGAACGTGACGACCACACGGGTGCGCACGCCCACCAGCACGAACATCAACGCGATCAGCGGGATGGTGGGATCGAACCCGGCGATGCCGAATCCCAGCATCTCCAGCCAGTAGTTGGTGGAGTCGCCGTTCACGGTCGCCCTCCCGTCGGCGTGAAAGTCACAAAGTTGAGTGGAATGGACTCAACTTTCGTGGTGTTGTGCTGTACGTCGACACAGTAGCGTCGGCGTCGGACAGTTGGGTTCTCATCCATCGGTGAACCCAACGCGTGAAGATCGAGGAGATTCCCCCTTGGATGGATCGAAGTTCACCACACGCAGCGTTGAGGCGATCAACGCCGCCCACGCGACCGCGGTGAGCCAGGGCAACCCGCAGGTCGAACCCACGCACCTTCTTGCCGCACTCATGCGCGGCGACACCAGTATCGCGGCCACGTTGGTCGCCAAGGCGGGCGCCGACGCCGGCGAGCTGGCCCACCAGGCCGAGGCTGCCGTGCGCGCACTCCCCGCCGCCGCGGGCAGCACCGTGTCGAGCCCCGGCACGTCCCCCGCGCTCACGCGCGTTCTGGCCAAGGCCCTGGACCTGATCGCCGAGTTCGGCGACAACTACATCGCCACCGAGCACCTGTTGCTCGCCCTGCTGATCGTCGACTCGCCGGCCGCCACGTTGATCAGCGACGCGGGCCTCACCGAACAGACCCTGCGCGACGCGATCACCGCCTTCCGCGGCAATCGCCGGGTCACCTCGCCCGAGGCCGAGGCCACCTACGAGTCGCTCGAGAAGTACGCCGTCGACCTCACTGCGCGAGCCGAGGAAGGGTCGCTCGACCCGGTCATCGGGCGCGACAACGAGATCCGGCGCGTGGTGCAGGTGCTGAGTCGCCGCACCAAGAACAACCCGGTTCTCATCGGCGAGCCCGGCGTCGGCAAGACAGCCGTCGTCGAAGGGCTCGCCCAGCGCATCGTGGACGGCGACGTACCCGACTCCCTGAAGGGCCGCCGCCTCCTGAGCCTCGACCTGGCCGCCATGGTGGCCGGCGCCAAATACCGCGGCGAGTTCGAGGAGCGCCTGAAGGCCGTTCTTGACGAGATCAAGTCGAGCGAGGGCCAGGTCATCACCTTCATCGACGAGCTGCACACCGTCGTCGGGGCGGGCGCCGGCGGCGACTCCGCGATGGACGCGGGCAACATGCTCAAGCCCATGCTCGCCCGCGGTGAGCTGCGCCTGATCGGCGCCACCACGCTCGACGAGTACCGCGAGCGCATCGAGAAGGACCCCGCGCTGGAGCGCCGTTTCCAGCAGGTCTTCGTCGGTGAGCCGTCCGTCGAGGACACCGTCGCCATCCTTCGTGGCCTGCAGGAGAAGTACGAGGCACACCACGGCGTGAAGATCACGGACGCGGCCCTCGTGGCGGCCGCGACCCTGAGCGACCGCTACATCACCGCGCGCCAGCTGCCCGACAAGGCCATCGACCTGCTCGACGAGGCCGCCTCGCGCCTGCGCATGGAGATCGAGTCCTCGCCCGTCGAGATCGACCAGCTGCGTCGCACGGTCGACCGGATGCGGATGGAGGAGCTCGCACTCGAGCGCGAGACCGACGACGCCTCGATCGATCGCCTCGGCCGCCTGCAGGCCGAGCTGGCCGATCGCGAGGAGGAGCTTCGCGAGCTGGAAGCCCGTTGGGAGCGCGAGAAGGCTGCGCTCGAGGGCAGTGGTGCGCTCCGCAAGCAACTGGACGAGCTGCGCAGCGAGGCGGAGCGTCTGCAGCGATCGGGCGACCTGGCCGCCGCCTCCGAGGTCCTGTACGGCCGGATCCCCGCGCTCGAGCAGCAGATCGCGAACCTGGATGCCTCATCGGCGGTCGAGGAGGCCGAAGGCCGTCACGAGACCCCGATGGTCAACGAGGAGGTCGGCCCCGCCGAGATCGCCGACGTCGTCGAAGCCTGGACCGGTATTCCCACCGGCCGACTGCTCGAGGGCGAGACCGCCAAGCTGCTGCGGATGGAGGAGATCCTCGGCGAGCGGCTGATCGGTCAGCGCGATGCGGTGACTGCGGTTTCTGACGCGGTCCGGCGTTCCCGTGCAGGTATTGCCGACCCCAACCGTCCGACCGGATCGTTCCTGTTCCTCGGCCCGACCGGCGTCGGCAAGACCGAGCTGGCCAAATCGTTGGCGGACTTCCTGTTCGACGACGAGCGCGCGATCGTGCGCATCGACATGTCGGAGTACTCCGAGAAGCACAGCGTCGCCCGACTCGTCGGCGCTCCTCCGGGCTACGTGGGCTACGACGAGGGCGGACAGTTGACCGAGGCCGTGCGACGTCGGCCGTACTCGGTCGTGCTGCTCGACGAGGTCGAGAAGGCC
>JBQCDC010000388.1:0-2720 GCA_051961575.1 Marmoricola sp. | reverse complement strand
GCCTCGCGACCCACGGCGGCACGCACAGCCTCCTCCGACCCGACCACTCGCACCTTCCGTTGCGCACGCGTCACCGCGGTGTAGAACAGCGCGCGGGTGGACAGGGCGGACTCCGGAGGCGGGAGGATCACGCTGATCTCCTCGGCCTGGCTGCCCTGGGCCTTGTGGACCGTCATCGCGGAGGCGGTCTGCTGCGCAGGCAATCGACTCGTCGTGAGCGCGCGTGTTCCGCCCGGAGTCGGGAAGTGAACACGCAAGCGGGTGTCCCCCTCGCGCACCGCCACCCCGAGATCGCCGTTGTAGATGCCCAGGCCGCGGTCGTTCGCTGTCACCAGCACCGGGCGCCCGGGGAACCAGTCGCGATAGTCGGGCCCGCCGGTGCTCTCCGCGACAAGTTGCTCGACGATCCGGTTCCACCCCTCGGCCCCGAACGGTCCCTCACGGTGAGCACACAGGAGTCGGTGCCGGTTCAGGGCCGCCACGGCCGCGGCTCCGTCGCCGTCCTCGGCCGCCGCGCGCAGATCGAGGGCCCATCGGCGGGCGGCCTCCTTGACGGGTGCCAGCGCGGACTCGTCGGTCGGGTTGATCCACTCCACGTCGGCGAGTCCACGCTGAAGAACAGCCATCACCGCATCCGCGTCGGCCGATCGCAGCGCGGCGGCAAGGTCACCGATGCCTCCGCCGAAGCGGTGGACGGTCGACAGCTCCACGACGGGGCTGCCCTCGCGACCCCGGAAGCCTTCGACGAGGTCCGCAAGCACCGCTCCGGCCTCGACGGACACGAGCTGCCCCGGGTCGCCCAGAAAGATCAGCCGCGTCTGGGGCCGCAGCGCCTCGAGCAACCGCGCCATCATCGTGAGCGAGACCATCGAGGCCTCATCGACCACGACGATGTCGTACGGCAACGTGCGATGCCGGTTGTGCTTGAAGCGGACGCTCGAATCCGGGCGCCAGCCGAGCAACCGATGGAGCGTCGACGCGCTCAGGTTGCCCAACCGCTCGCGGTCCACGGCACTGAGCTGTGCGCTCGACTCGACGATGGCCTCCTGCAGTCGCGCGGCGGCTCGCGCGGTCGGCGCGGCCAGGGCGATCCGGGGCGCACGCCCCCAGCTGATCTGGTCCTGCTCGATCAGCAGCGCGAGAAGTCCGGCGGTCGCCGTCGTCTTTCCGGTTCCGGGGCCACCCGTGAGCACGGTGGTCCACTGCTGCGCGGCAACGCTGACCGCTGCGCGCTGCTCGTCGTAGCCATCGGCGGGAAACACGCGCTCGGCACCCCGTGCGAGCACCGCGATGTCGACCTCCGGCGGCGCCGCCTCCAAACGTCGTCGCACGTCCTCGACTACCTGGTCCTCCTCGCGCCAGTAGCGGTCGAGGTACACCCGCGAGCCTTCTACCCGAAGCACTCCCTGGCGCACCAGCTCGCTGTCGCCAACCGCCTCGACCCACGACGCGGCCTCAGGCCAGTCCCAGTCTCCGGGCGCCAGGACCTGCGCCTCTTCGGTGCCCACGGCACGCTCGAGCTCGAACGACGTATCGGCGACAGCGGCGAGGTCGACGCACACCGAACCCCCGCGGACCGCATGCACCGCAAGGGCAGTGGCCAGCAGGACCCGGTCGTCGACCTCGTCCACGCTCGCCAGCCGACAGAGCGTCTCGGCAACGTGAACGTCGGCGGCTCGGAACAACCCGAGTGCGTTGAGCTCGGCCAGCGCGGAGGTGGCCTTCTGGGCGATCCGAGGATCGGTCTTGGGAAGCAACTGGGTCATCCGAGCCTCCCCGCGAGCAGGTCCGATAGGTCGGTCACCAGGCCGACCGGCGGTCGCCACGAGAAGACGCCCGACGGGTTGCCGTCGAAGAGCGGCGTGGCCTCACCGCACATGCCACGCAGGTAGAGGTACATGACGCCACCGAGGTCGCGCTCGGGTTGGTAGTCCGCGATGCGCCAACGCAGGAAGCGGTGCAGCACCGCGGAGTACAGCATTGCTTGCAAGGGATAGTGCGAGTGCAGCATCGCCTCGGCCAGCGCCTCCGGTCGGTAGTCCCACGCGGTCGCCTGCTCGCTCTGAGTCGGCAGCAGATTGGTCTTGTAGTCGACGACCACATAGCGCGGCGGACCGTCCGGCGATGGCACGCGCAGCACCACATCGATGGATCCGCTGAGATAGCCGCGCAGCACCTGAGCTCCCAGCTCGGGTGCCTCGAGCCGGTCCGCATAGGAGAGCAAGGGGTCGTCGCTGGGCAGATGCCTCCGCATCAAGCCGGCGATCTCGCGCAGCAACACGTCGTGGGAAGGATCAGCAAGGTCGCCGCCCGCCAGAGGGATCTCGAAGTCGAGCTCGCACAGTCGGTCCGGCCGGCCGAAGTCGGCGAGTGTGAGGTTCTCGGCGAGCGGGCCCAACGGCGTCCGGTGAACCTCGACCAGGGCGTCGGCGACCTCCTCGGGCGTGATCGTGACCGACCACCACGCGAGGTGCTCGACGGCTTGATCGCGCAGCTCGCCGTGCAGGTCGGACGCCTGAGGGTCCGCGGTCTCCAGCACCGCATGGATCAACGATCCGAAGGCCGCGCCCGCCGGAAGCGTCGCCATCGGGCTGACCACCTGAGCCCCCTCCGGCGCGACAGCCACCCCCGCGATCGACTCCACGTCGTCACCCAACGCCTCCTCGTCGATGGTGCCGACGACCTCGGGCTCGGAGGTCGCATGCGCCTCGTCGACCCTG
>JBQCDC010000387.1:0-3239 GCA_051961575.1 Marmoricola sp. | reverse complement strand
GGGCTGTACTCGGTGGCGATCTTCGTGAGGATCGCTGCGGAGATCTACCTGGTGGTGATGATTCTGCGGGACCTCCTGCTGGCACCGCATTCAGTCGATGCGCTGGAGGACGCTGACCCCATCGGCGTAGGAGACCAGCCTGAACTGGTGACCTGAGTACTGGTTGTCCCAGTACGCGGTCGCGGTCTCCGCAGAGGGTGGCGTCCATCCCGCTCCGTCCACGGTTGCGATGTAGTCCGGGACGACGTCGCCGCTGGTTCCGACCCAATAGACGTTGTCGCGTGCGGCGAGGTGCGACATCAGGCCGAGGTCGGTGAGGACGGTGACGTCCGTCGGGATGATGCGCAGCGCGGCGGCCTCTGCGCGCTGCGTGGGAGAGGTTGCCCAAGTGGCGTTGTCGAAGAGCGAGCCCAGCGGCGAGGAACTCGCGAACGTGACGCTGACGGCCAGAGCGGCCGCGGGCGCTGCGGTGGCGAACCAACGTGCCGCGGTGCCGCGCTCGGCCCATCGTTCGCAGGTCTCGATCGCTGCCACGAACATGATCGGCATCAGTACCGCGTCGTAGTGCCAGGCCGTTCCCCAGTAGAGCGACTGCGCCGAGATGAACCGCCACGCCAGCGTGGGGAGCGCCAGCAGGGCAAGGGAGGATCCCCACCCTGCGAAGGCTGTCGCCCACCCGAGAGTGGCGACGGTGTGGAACTTGGTCAGGAAGCCGGCCGTCCACCGCGACGGCGCCAGTGCGCCCCAGACCGCGCTCAGGCTGTCGCGCGTGTGGCTGCCGTCGTATTGGGAGAAGTAGGCATAGCGATGGCCGGGCGCCAGGATCGGGATGAGGGCGAAGACGGCCAGAGCGCTTCCGGCGATGCCTGCCACCGCCAGGCCCAGCCCCAGGCGGCGAGGTCCGCGGAAGGCGACCAGCAAGCCGATCGCTGCGACCGTGAAGCCAAGGTCCTCCTTCACGAGGAGGAGGGGGATCGTGCACCACGCGACGGCTCGCCATCGCTGCTCCACGAGGGCGACCAGCGCGTAGGCCAGCAAGGGGACGGCGAACGCCACCTCGTGGAACTCGACGACGGTGGCCTGGATCAGTCCTGCGGACAGCCCGTAGGCCACGCCGAGTGCGGTGCCACCAGGAGCGCCGAGTCGCTCCCGCGCCAGCCGGGTGATGGGCACCGCCGACAGGCCGAAGGCAACGGCCTGAGCGATCAGCAGCATCACGGCGCTCTGCCAGATCCAGAACAGCGGCGCCAGCAACGCGAGCGCGGGGCTGAAGTGATCGCCGAGGACGTTGAAGCCGGGTCCGTGCACGGTTGCGATCGGAGCGCGGAAGTGCGCGTAGTTGTTGACGACCTGCGTGAAGATCCCGAGGTCCCACGAGGGCGAGTCGAAGTTCGCGTAGCGAATGCTCGCCACCGTGACGTCCACGGCGGCGACGCCGAGTCCGACCAGCCACGGCACGGCGACGGCAGCGGTCGGCCGCCGGAGCTTCACTCGATCTCGACGCGATCGAAGGTTGTTGCGGTGTGTCGGACTCGAGCCCGCACAACGCCCCCGGGTGCCACCAGCGGAGCGCCGTCGGGGATGAAGAGCATGGAGCTCTGCATGTGTGGCGGCTCGGCGAACATCGCCTGGTGGTCCTCGATGAAGAACGGCGAGCGGACGCGTCCGAGCGCGTCGAGGCCGCCCCGGGCCACCCGGGCCGCGCGATCGCGCGTGGTCAACGATCCCGCCGGCGCCTCGAGCCCGATGCCGTGGGCGGTGCCGCCGGACACGATGAGGAGGTGGCCCGAGCCCTTAGCGCTGCGGCGCCGGTAGCCGAAGAGGTCGCCGCGCGAGATCGGATGCTGGTCGAGCACGGACGCCTCGACCGTGATGGCTGCGGGGTCGCCCAGCCAGAGCTGGGTCCCGATCCGCGCTCGCAGTGTCAGCCCGTCCGCCGATGCGGATCGGAGCTGCTCGTTGGACAGGTGAGAGACCCAGACCTGGGTGACGCCGTGCGCCTGCGCCGCCGGGCCGACCACCTCGAGGATGCGCGCGAGCTCGGCGGCGTTCTCCACGCCAGGCAGGGGCAGGTGGATCGAGATCGCCTCGACGCGCGAGCGGTGCGCGGCTTCGAGCGCGGGAGCGAGGTCGTCCACCGCGAATCCGTGTCGGAGCATCGAGGTCGCCACCTCGATGACGATCCGGTGCCCCTCGACCGCCGTGAGGTCGGTCATCCGCCCGACGGTGTGGATGATGCGCGGATCCTCCAGCGCCGCGACCGCGGACGGGAGATAGGGGCGCCAGGGCGTGAGCACCACGATGTCGCCAGGAAAGCGCGACGTGGCCTGGTCGAGCTCGTCGTAGGTGCCGACGGCCAGGGTCTCGACGCCGAGCCACTCGGCACGGCGGGCCAGGCGGCCGACTCCGAAGCCGTACCCGTTGCCCTTGGCCACCGGAATGATGCCGGGCGAACTCGCGGCGACCGAGCGAAGGTGCTCGCGCCACCGGTCGCCGTCGACCTTCATCACCAGCGACATCAACGCCTCCGCATATAGAGCTCGAAGGCCTTGTACAGCGGGCGATTCAACGGCAGGTCCCACTCGCCCGGATACTCGACGGCCTCGCCGCCGGTCCCCACCTTGAACTGGATCAGACCCACGTGCGGATCGTCCGGATCGAGGGTCTCAGTGATGCCACGCAGGTCGTAGACAGCGGCGCCGGCCTCCATGGCGTCGGTGATCATCCGCCACTGGATGGCGTTCGATCCGCGCACGTCGCGCTTGGCCGTCGAGCTCGCGCCGTAGGAGTACCAAGCGTGTTCGCCGACCCGGATCCAGATCGTGCTCGCGACCAGATCGCCTTCGTGGTGGGCAAGGTAGACGCGCAGCTCGCTGGGCCCGGTGTTCAGGGCGTTGTACATGGTCGTGAAGTACGACAGCGGTCGCGGCGTGAAGTGGTCGCGGGCGGCGGTCTCCACGTACAGCTGGTGGAAGGCGGCGAGGTCGTCGACCGTGCCCTGCGTGACCTCGACGCCCGACTTGGCGGCCTTCTTGATGTTGCGACGCCACAGCTGGTTCATCCCGGCCAGCACGTCGTCCTCGGTGCGGTCACGCAAGGGGATCACGAAGTTGAACTGCGGTTGGCCTGCTGCGAATCCACCCTCGACGCCCTGAACGCGCCAGCCGCCGGCGCGCAGGTTCGCGAGGATCCGGCCCGCCTCGGGGTTGCCGCCCGTCGGTGGCAATTGGCTCAACAGC
>JBQCDC010000386.1:0-3699 GCA_051961575.1 Marmoricola sp. | reverse complement strand
CGACTGGGTGAACTGCCGGACCGTGTTGTCGTTGACGGCCAACGCCTTCACGAACTTCTCGACGGCCGCCTGGGTACCGAAGAGGACGTCCTTATTGTCGTTGAGGGTCTGCGACAGCTTGCCGAGGTTCTGGATGGGGTTGTTGAAGTTGATGCCCTGACCACCGAAGTTGCGCGCGGTGGTGTCGAGCAGACGCGTCAGCGCACCTTCACCCGTGGGCCCGGGCGCATTGGCGCCGTTGGGACCCAGCGCGGCACTGAGCTGGCTGATGCTGTAGAAGATCTCATCGAGCTCCAGCGGCACGGCCGTGCGGTCGGTCCCCAGCGTGCCGCCATCCGGGAAGACGCCTGGCCCGACGGCCGGAGTCAGCTGCACGAATCGGTCAGCGACGATGGACGGGCTGATGATGACAGCCTTGACGTTGGCGGGGAGCTTGTACTTGGAGTCGTACTCCAACTTGACGCGAACCGTCGTACCCATGGGCGTCACCGAGTCGACCTTGCCGACGGGAACGCCGAGGATCCGGACGTCGGAGCCCTGGTAGACCGACACGGTGCGCGAGAAGTCCGCGTACATGATGCGCGTGCCGCCGGACGGCCACAGCACGTAGAGGAGCGCGCCGATGATCACGATCGCGGCGAGTGCGGCGACCAGTGGATTGATGCTCTTCAGAAATTTCATCGTCACCTCACACCGGCAGATTCTGGATCCAGGTGTCGAACCACGGGCCGGTTCCCAGAATGTTGGTGAAGTAGCGATAGAAGGGCGCCATCAGTCGCAGTGACTCGTCGAGGCTGCTCTGGTCCTTGAGCAGCAGGTTCACTACGCCCTGAAGGTTGGAGAGCGCTGGCTTGAGGTCGGCGCGCGACTGCTTGACCAGGCCCGTCAGCTGGTTGCCGAGCTGGCTTGTGGACACCAGCAACTGGTGGATCGCCTCCCTACGTTGCACGAGCGCCTGGAGCAGCACGTTGCCCTGCTTCATGACGTCGACGATCGCCGAGCTGCGGTTGCCCAGCGTCGTCGTCACCGACTGCAGGTTGGTCAGCAGCGAGTGCAGTTGAGCATCACGCGAGGCCAGCGTCGTCGACAGCGCGGAGACGCCGTGGAGTGCATCCTTGAAGGCCGCGGGAGTGTTCTGGGTCGCGTCTGCCAAGGAGTTCAGCGCGGTCGTCAGCTGCTTGAGGTTGATCTCGCCGACAGCGCTCTTGGGGACGAACTTGCCGTCGTGATACTCGTAGCCGGCCGACCCGTCGTAGAAGCGCTCGGCCGTGCCGCTGAAGGCGTCGACGACCGTGTAGGCCGACTGGGTGCGGGCCTGCGGGATGGTAGCTCCATCACTGAGCTGGCCCGGACCCTCGGGCACGATGGCCAGGAACATGGCTCCGAGCAGCGTGCCCACCTTGATGTCAGCGTGGCTCAGGGTCCCGAACTGCGAGTCCGTCTTGATCTGGAAGGCCACCCGAACGTGGTCGCCCTGAAGATCGACTCCCGTCACCTTGCCCACGCGGACACCTGCGATCCGGACCGCGTCGCCCGACTTGATGCCGGACGCGTCGGCGAAGTTCGCGTAGTAGGTGGTGCCGCCACCGATGAGCGGCAGGTCGTTCGCCTTGAAGGCGGCCAACAACAGCAGCAGGATCACCGCGATGCTCACGGCACCGACGGAGACGGGGTTGCGCTCCCGGAACGGCTTCACGGCTTGCCCCCTGCCAGGTTGCAGCGCGGCTGGTTGGGCAGGTTGAAGCTCAGCGGAATGTTCAGCCCGAGCCCCGTCACCCGACCCGAGAGCTGGCACAGGTAGAAGTTGAAGAACGACCCGTACATCGCGGTCCGACCGACCTTGTTCAGCTTGATCGGCAGGATCTGGATCTCCTTATCGAGAAGGGCCGCGTTGCGGTTCAGGTTGCCGGCGAGGCTGCGCAGACCCTTGATGTCCTTGACGAATCCAGGACGGATGCCCGACACCAGGTCGGCCGTCTGCGTGGTCAACGCGGAGATGTTGTTGAGCGGGCCGAGCAGCGCGTCCTTGTCCTGGACCAGGCCACGAAGGAAGCTCTGGAACTGGGTGATCAGGTTGTTGAACTCACTGTTGCGCTGGCTCACCGTGCCGAGAACGCTGTTCAGGTTGGTGATCAGGCTTCCGATCACCTGGTCGCGGTCGGCCAGGGCGTTCGTGATCGACGCCGTGGTCTGCAGCAGGCCGTTGAGGTCGCTGCCCTCGCCCTGGAAGACCCGGATGATCTCGTAGCTCAACTGGTTGACGTCCGTCGGGGTCAGCGCGGCGAAGAGCGGCTTGAAGCCGTTGAACAGAGTGGTGAGATCGAGCGCGGGGTACGTCTGGCTGATCGGAAGCGTGTCTCCACCCTTGAGGCTGCCCGGAGAGCCCGGTCCCTCCGCCAGAGCCAGGTAACGCTGGCCGACCAGGTTTCGGTATCTGATCGTCGCGGTCTCGCTCTTGTTGAGGCCCGATCCGTTCGCCACGCTGAAGGTGACCTCGGCCTGGTTCTTGTTGACGATCTTGATGCCCTCGACCGAGCCGACCCGCACACCGGCGATGCGGACGTCGTCGCCGGTGTTCAGACCGTTGACGTCGCTGAAGATCGCCTTGTAGCTGGTGCTGCTCTGGAAGGTGATGTTGCCGATCACCACCACGAGCACGCCGGTGGCCAGCGTGGTCACGGCGATGAAGATCAGCAGGCGAACGAGGTCGCCCGAGGTGCGCTTGTCGAGGAGGCTCATCAGTTGCCTCCCGGGTAGCTCGCGCCGAACAGGAGCTGGTCGAGTCCGGTCATGGATCCCGTCTGCGAGGTCGTGGTGCGCTGCCCGAAGCCGGGAGCCACGCGCTGGTTGTCACCGCGGCCGAGAGTGCCGCCGTGGTCATCGACGCAGTCGATCACATTGGGTGCCGAGTAGATGCCCTGGGGCGGGTGGATCGGGTTCGGAAGTCCGCCACAGCTCGCCGGGTTGGTCGCGCCGTACACCGGCTTGTCCCTCGGGTAGTCGTAGCCGCGTGGCTGCTTGGGCAGGATGATCACGTTGATGTGCAGCACGTAGCCACGGAATGCGCTGCTCAGCAACGGCACCTGGCCCGCCAGTCCGGCCGCCAGGCACGGGAACTCCGAGGAGTACTGGTTCAGCAGCGCCAGTTGAGGTGCGCTCACGTTTGCCAGGTCCGTGATGTTCTGTCCGTTGGCGTCCAGGAACGACGTCGAGGTGTTGGAGAAGGCAGCCGTCTGCTGCAGCAATGCGTGCAGCGCGGCCTGCTGGTTCTTCAACGTATTGCCGGTCTTCACCGTGTTGCGCAGCGTGTCGGCGAGCTGCGGAGCGACGTCGGCGTACGTCCCGCTGACCGTGGAGAGCTTCTTCAGGTCCTCGACGAGACCCGGCACCTGCGGGTTGAACTTGGTGAGGTAGCTGTTGATCGAGGTGAGCGTCTGGCCCAGCTTCGCGCCGCGACCGTCGAGTGCGTCGGCCAGAGCGCTGAGCGTGTAGTTGAGCTGCGCCGGCTCGATCGCCGTCAGGAGCGGGTAGAGGTCGTTGAGAACCTTCTCGAGCTCGATCGGCAAACGCGTCTGCGTGATCCGATCTCCCGCGACCAAGTGCTGTGTCGACGGGTTGTCCGGGATGTTGAGCTCGACGTACTTCTCGCCGAACAAGGTCTTCGGGAGGATCGTCGCGGTGACGTTCGCCGGGATGTTC
>JBQCDC010000385.1:0-3978 GCA_051961575.1 Marmoricola sp. | reverse complement strand
CCAGCTACAACGCCGCGGTGCCGCTTCCTCCTGGCGCGGCCGAGTACCTCCGCGCGGACAACCCGTACCTGCTCGAGCTCAAGGCCGCCTACGACGGCTCCGACATCCGCGCAGCCGCGCCCAGCCTCTGGATCGACGCGTTCGTCGACGACCAGGTCGCATTGCCGTACTTCCGCGGCGACAACGCCTACGTCTGGCAGTACCGGATGCTCAAGTCGGCGGCCGACGCTCGCATGTACCTGATGCTCCTCGACGTTCAGTCGCGCGACCAGCTGGGCCTGCTCAAGCACGCGGAGGACGACGGACTCTTCGGCGCCTGGACCTTCCAGTTCGGCGACCGCGCCCCCATCAGCCGCGACCTGGTCGACAGCGCTGGCGAGCTGAACTACCTGGAGAGCCAGCTCGGCCTCTCCGCCAAGAGCGATCTCTCGATCCTCGACATCGGGGCCGGGTACGGTCGCCTCGCCCACCGAGCGACCGAGGCGTTCAGCAACCTGCAGGCCTATGACTGCATGGACGGCGTCGCCCACTCGACGTTCCTCAGCGACTACTACCTCAAGTTCCGTGAGGTGCCAGAGGGCGTTCGCGCGTTGCGCCTGGACCGGCACGAGGACATGCGCGACAGCTACAGCGTGGCCGTCAACGTGCACAGCTTCACCGAGTGCCCCTACGCCGCCATCGAGTGGTGGCTGGCCCGCATCGCCGAGCGCGACATCGAGTGGCTCTTCATCGTGCCGAACCACCCGACGGAGTTCCTCAGCACCGAGCCCGACGGCCGTCGACGGGACTTCACGGACCTGATCGCCAAGGCAGGGTTCACGCTCGCCGACTCGCGTCCGCGCCACGAGAACGACGAGATGCGCCGCCTGATCGACTTCCAGGACATGTTCTATCTGTTCCGGCGCTGACGGACGCCTGCACGGTCTCCGATATTCTTTCCCCCACCGAGAGCAGTGAGGTGAGCGCCGATGAGCACCCTTTTGCTGCTGACCAGCGCACTTCAGCCG
This sequence comes from Marmoricola sp., assembly GCA_051961575.1. Lineage (GTDB taxonomy): Bacteria > Actinomycetota > Actinomycetes > Propionibacteriales > Nocardioidaceae > Marmoricola. The sequence continues at coordinate 2,971 of JBQCDC010000385.1, read as the reverse complement.
TCTGTCGAGGTCCTTCCCGGGCTGGGGCTGCTGGGCCACGGCGTCCGCATCCTGCCTGCTCAGGGCTCGTCCTTGCTCGAGGCGCAGGACGCCGACGCGATCCTCATCGACGCGCGGCGCGAGCTTGTCCACGCCCGTGACCTCTGCCGCCTGATCCGCACCGCATCGCCCGAGCCGCCGGTGGTCCTGGTCGTCACCGAGGGCGGGCTGGCCGCCGTCAACGCGGACTGGGGCATGGACGACGTCCTGTTGGAGACCGCTGGCCCTGCCGAGATCGAGGCGCGCCTGCGCCTGGCCGTGGGCCGGGTCGCCGAGCGGACCTCGGGCGGCGACACCAACGACCGGATCATCCAGTCCGGCGAGATCGTCATCGACGACGCGGCCTACACCGCGAGGCTGGGCAAGCGCACCCTTGACCTGACGTTCAAGGAGTTCGAGCTGCTCAAGTACCTCGCGCGGCATCCTCGTCGCGTCTTCACGCGCGAGCAGCTCCTGCAGGAAGTGTGGGGCTACGACTACTTCGGAGGCACCCGCACGGTCGACGTGCATGTGCGACGCCTGCGAGCGAAGCTCGGCCCCGAGAACGAGTCGCTCATCGGAACCGTCCGTAACGTGGGCTACCGATTCGTGCTTCCCACCGAGACCGACAGCACGCCCACCGACGAGGACGAGGACACCAAGGCGACCGTATGATCACCGAAATCACCGCGGATCAGTTCGACACCCAGGTTGCCGACTCGCTCCGCGAGGTTGCCGAGGCCGCCGATCAGTCCGACCAGGTCAACACGCTGAACGAGCAGACCTGCCTGGCGCTGAAGCACCACGGCCTCGATGGCGCACGCCTGTGGCTCGCCTCCGATGACGCGGGCAACGCGACCGGCTTGGCCCTGCTGCGTGGCCACGACCTGGACCTGGTGGTGCGGCCTGACGCGCGCCAGCAGGGCATCGGAACCGAGCTCATGACCAACGTCGCCTCCGCGGGAGCCCGGATCGAGGCCTGGTCACACGCCAACCACCCGGGAGCGGCTCGGCTGGCCGACCGCTTCTCGGTGCCGCTGGAGCGCGAGCTGGTCGTGATGAGCCGACGCACCGCCCTCGAGGTGCCGCCGGTCGAGATCCCGGCCGGCATCTCGATCCGTACCTACCACCCGGGCGACGAGGAGGAGATCCTCCGGATCAACTCGGCCGCGTTCAAGCAGCACCCCGAGCAGGGCCACATGACCCTGGATGACTTCCGGGCGCGCACCGCGGAGCCCTGGTTCGACCCGAACGGCCTGTTCCTCGCGGTCGAGGACTCCGGTCGGATCCTCGGCTTCCACTGGACCAAGGTGCACCGCGACGAGAACCCCGTGTACGGCGAGGTCTATGTGGTCGCAGTCGACACGCACGCGGTCGGTCGGGGCCTGGGCAAGGTGCTCACCTCCGTCGGTCTGCAGCACCTGGCCACGACCGGCGTGGAGGACGTGATCCTCTACGTCGAGGGCGACAACGAGCCCGCGCTCGCCGTCTACTACGGGCAGGGCTTCGCGCGGCTGCGCAGCGAGGTCCAGTACCAGGGGACCCCGAAGGCTTAAGGCCTAGTCGCGAGGCTTCGCGAAGACGTTCATCTGCGAGGCGGTCGGGTCCTCGAACGGAACGAGCCCGCCGAAGCGATCCGCGATGAACAGGTCGTAGCCGGCCTTGTCGAGAGTCTCGTACAGCGCGGCCCGATTGTTGATCGCCATGTGATCGGCGAGGATCCACTCCAACTGCAGCAGCGAGATGCGCTTCTCCTCGAGCGCGCGGACAGCGCCCGCCAGCACGCGCTCCTCGGCGCCCTCGACGTCGATCTTCACGGCCGCCGTGCGATCGCCGAGGAGCTCGTCGAGCGTGGTGGCCTCGACCTCGACACCCGCGTCGCCCTCGACGATGTGGTTGAGCACGTCGAGGTCGTCGGTCATCCGGACCACGCCCGGCTTCTCCGCCAGGGCCTTCTCGACGATCTCGGCGTTGAGGCCGTTGTGGTCCAGGTTCTCCCGCACCCGAGCCGCGCTGTGCGCGTTCGGCTCGACCGCGATGACCTCGACGCCCATCTCGGCGACGTACAGCGTGTAGAGGCCGATGTTGGCGCCCACATCGATGAAGAGGTCGCCCGGGCGCAGGTAGCGGTCCCAGACCAGCATGTCCGGCCAGTCCGGCGGATTGCGGACGAGGGAGAAGATCGGGTCGATCTCGCCGGGGTAGGCGATCACCTGGGACTTCTTGCCGATCGGCAGAAGGGTCGGACGGCCCAGCGTCTCGGTCATCACGTCGTAGCGGATCGCCCGGCCGATCGCGGCCGCACGACGGCCCCGGTTGCTCGGGTGCGCGGCCGTGGCCACCAAGCGCCACACACGGGGGCGACTCCACAGTTTCTGGTGTACGAACGTCCGGAGATCGATGGCCATGCTCGCCCTTCTGCGTTGGCATTCCAGCGAAGATTTCGCACTCCCCTGCGAGTGCTTGCGCAACTTACCACCCGGCTCCGGCCGCCCGGCGAGCCTCCTCAGCGCCAGACTCGGACATAGTCGACCTTCATCGTGACGGGGAACAGGAGGGCGGTCGGCTTGCTCGTGAGCCCCGGCTGCAGGGCCTGCGTGAGCAGCACGTTGAACGGCTTGTCGAACGGTTGGGGCGCGGTCAGCGGGGCGGCTGGAGCCCACTGAGTCGACAGGCAGGTTCGGCCGTCGTAGGAGATCGTGATGAGTTGCGGCGTCCAGACAAGCGTGTACACGTGGAAGGCGGCGGGGTTGTCGATCTTGCAGCCCACCGTCGGCGACTGGCCGTCGAACCAGGTCTTGTACTTCAAGGTCGCGAACCCAAGATCGGGGGCGTTCGAGCCGTAGTACTCGGCCATATCGATCTCACCCGAGGCCCCGTTGCCGCCGTAGGTCTGCGCCTGGGGATACAGCCAGAGGGCGCTGTGCACCCCGCCGGCCTCGCCGCCGCCGAA
>JBQCDC010000384.1:0-7311 GCA_051961575.1 Marmoricola sp. | reverse complement strand
CTGCTTCGAAGAGTCCCTCCAGGTCGGCCTCGACGGCGATGGTGACGAAGGCGCAGGGCGCGTTGCGCGGGGCGGTCCAGAAAGCCGACAAGGCGTTGCAGGACGCCCAGGCGGCGAGCACGGCGGTTTCGGTCGGATGTGTGGGCGTGTCTGGGGTGGGTCTCCCGGGCGGCGGCCATGTCCCGACTCCCACCGCCTCACCGACCGACTCCTCCACCTCGGACCCGACGACGACCGGCCCGACCCAGGCTCAACTTCAGCAGTGCAGCGACGTCCTGGCGGCTCTGTCGCAGGCGCAGGCCGCCGTGACCTCTGCTCAGCAGGCCGAGCAGAGGGCGCTGAACGGGCTGGCTCGAGTGTTGTCGCAGGCTTCGCAGGCGTCGTCCTCACCGAGCAGCCCGAGTAGTTCGAGTTCCAACTCGAGCCGCTCGGGCAACCAAGGCTCCAGCCCGACCTCGAGCTCGACCGATTCCGCGAGCAAGCTGGCGTCCAACCAGGCTCAGGTCGATCAGGCGGAGGCATCGCTGATCTCCGCCCAGGTCGCTCGGGACAGCACCGTGCTGCGAGCGCCGATCAGTGGGCGCGTGGTGTCGGTCGGGGTGAGCAAGGGGACCTCGGCTTCGACGAGCTCGACCGCGGTGACCCTCGTGGGCAGAGGCACGAGCAACGTCGTCGTGTCCGTTCCGCTCGCGCAGATCGCGAACCTCAAGGTGAGCCAGAAGGCGCGCGTGGTGGTCTCGGGCTCCAGTAGCCCGGTGGATGCCGTGGTGAGCAACGTCGGCATCCTGGCCAGTACGTCGTCCTCCGGGACCACGACCTACCCGGTGACGGTGACCCTGACGGGCGCCTCGCCGGCGCTCCAGGGCATCGGCGCCTCGGTGACGATCGTGACCGGCTCGGCATCCGACGCCCTGACGGTTCCGTCGTCTGCGATCACCACCACGGGCACGCGCACGACGGTGGCCGTCTACAGCGCTGGAAAGGTCACCACGACCGCGGTCACCGTGGGCGTCATGGGGTCGACGACGGCCTCGATCACCTCGGGACTGAAGGCTGGACAGCAGGTGGTGCTGGCCGATCTGAACGCGTCGATACCGTCATCCAGCACGTCCGGGAACGGCCTGCGTGGCTTCGGCAACGGCGGACTCGGTGGGGGCCTGGGCGGAGGCGGCGGCCTCACGCGTTTCCGTACCGGGGGATAGCCGCGCCGCGGGTCCGGGTTGTCGGCGTCGGACCGTAGGGTTGTCGTCACGATGAGCGACTTCCCGATCCCTGGCCTGGTGGTGCCGAACGTCCCCGAACCCGCGCCGGCGCGCGGCAAGATCTCGGCGGAGTCGCTGCTGGACGGGCTCAACGAGCAGCAGCGGGCGGCCGTGGTCCACGAGGGCACGCCGCTGCTCGTCGTCGCGGGTGCGGGCTCGGGGAAGACCCGCGTCCTGACCCGCCGCATCGCGTGGCTCATCTCGCAGCGTGGCGCCCATCCGGGCTCGATCCTGGCGATCACCTTCACCAACAAGGCCGCGGCCGAGATGCGCGAGCGCGTCACCGAGCTGGTCGGCAATCGCGCCAAGATCATGTGGGTCAGTACGTTCCACTCCTCGTGCGTGCGCATTCTGCGCAAGGAGTCGGACAAGCTCGGGTTCAAGTCGAACTTCACGATCTACGACTCCCAGGACTCCAAGCGCCTGATGACGTTGGTCTGTCGCGATCTCGACCTCGACGTGAAGCGGTACCAACCGCGCGCGATCCTGAACTGGATCTCGAACGCCAAGAACGAGCTGCAGGACGTCGAAGACGCGAAGGCCGGCGCGCAGAACGGGCTGGAGGAGACGTACGCGGCCGCGTATGAGCTGTACCAACGGCGGCTGCGCCAGGCCAACGCGCTCGACTTCGACGATCTGCTGACGATGACCGTGCAGCTGTTCCGGGAGTTTCCGGACGTCCGCGAGAACTGGCGTCGTCGATTCCGGCACGTGCTGGTCGATGAGTACCAGGACACGAACCATGCTCAATACGTGCTGATTCACGAGCTCTGCGGAAATGATCCGGAAGGCCTTGCGACGGAGGTTGAGGAGCGCCCGGAGGGCGCGTCACGAAACCCTGAGACTCCCGGCGCGGAGCTCATGGTCGTCGGTGACGCCGACCAGTCGATCTATGCCTTCCGTGGCGCCAACATCCGCAACATCCTCGACTTCGAGCAGGACTTCCCGGACGCGCAGACGATCCTGCTCGAGCAGAACTATCGATCGACGCAGACGATCCTGACGGCCGCCAACGCGGTCATCGGGCACAACGCCGGCCGCAAGCCGAAGAACCTCTGGTCCGATGCGGGGAGCGGCGAGCAGATCGTCGGCTACGTCGGCGACACCGAGCACGACGAGGCCCGGTTCGTGCGCGAGGAGATCGATCGGCTCACCGACTCCGGCGACTTCCGCGCCAGCGACGAGGCCGTCTTCTATCGGACCAACGCGCAGTCCCGTGTGTTCGAGGAGATCTTCCTGCGCGCCGGCATGCCCTACAAGGTGGTCGGCGGCGTGCGGTTCTACGAGCGCCGCGAGGTCCGTGACGCGCTCGCCTACCTGCGCGTGCTGGTCAATCCCGACGACCACGTGTCGCTGCGACGGATCCTGAACACGCCCAAGCGCGGGATCGGTGAGCGGGCCGAGGAGTACATCGAGTCCTACGCCTCGCGCGAGAACCTCACGTTCTGGCAGGCGCTGCAGCACGCGGAGAAGGCGCCGGGGCTGGCGGGTCGATCGCTCAACGCCATCAAGGGATTCGTCGAGATCATCGAGCAACTGCAGTCGATGGTCGACGCGGGAGAGCGCGCCGACGTGGTGCTGGAGCGGATGCTCGACCTGAGCGGGTACCTGGTCGCCCTGGAGGAGTCCGAGGACCCTCAGGACGAGACGCGTGTCGAGAACCTGGCTGAGCTGGTCGCGGTGGCGCGCGAGTTCGCGGACGACCCGGTGGTCGGTCCGTCGGCGGATCCTGCCGATCCCGACAACGCGACGCCGGGTCTTCGGGACTTCTTGGAGCGGGTCGCTCTGGTGGCCGACTCCGACGAGATTCCCGACGACCCGGACGACAAGACCGCTCCGGGCGTCGTGACGCTGATGACGCTGCATACAGCGAAGGGGCTCGAGTTCCCGGTCGTCTTTCTGACCGGTCTGGAGGACGGCATCTTCCCGCACATGCGAGCGCTCGGTGATCGCACCGAGTTGGAGGAGGAGCGACGCCTCGCCTACGTCGGGCTGACTCGGGCGGAGAAGCGGCTGTATGTGTCGCGCGCGGCGGTGCGGTCGGCCTGGGGAGCACCGCAGCACAACCCGGCTTCGCGCTTCCTCAACGAGCTGCCCGTCGATCTGGTCGACTGGCGGCGCACCGCCGACGACATCACGTCCTGGAAGTCCAACACGTTCGCGGCTCCCAACAACCGCGCTGCGCAACGACGGTTCGGCGCGGCCGCGGCCCGGTTGGACGCCTCGACCAAGTCGACCGTCAAGCGCGAGATCCCCTCGCTGTCGCCGGGTGATCGGGTCACGCACGACAGCTTCGGCCTGGGGACCGTCGTGACGCTAGAGGGTTCGGGCGACAACCAGGTCGCCTCGGTCGACTTCGGTCCCGACGGCGTCAAGCGACTCCTCCTCCGCTACGCCCCGCTAGAAAAGCTCTAATCCCGCCGAGCCGTCACTTCTCACGCGCGAGCCGTCAGTAGTCACCGAAACCGGGTGTCACTCCCACCGCAGAATGCCGTCGCGGTTCAAGATCTAGGAATGTCTCGCGACCAGTTCATGCGCATCCACAGCCCGGAGTTCAAGGCGATGTCAGAGCGAGTGATCGAGGCAATGACGTTGACCTCACGGCTGAACACCACGCCATTCGACGACAAGCCCGCGAAGGCTGAGCTGTTCAAGCAGATCTTGGGCCGCCCGCTCCCGGACCGGACCACGATCTACCCGCCCTTCTACACCGATCACGGCCTCAACCTGGATCTGGGTGAGCGTGTTTTCATCAACCAGGGCTGCACGTTTCTTGACTACGCCGGCATCACGTTGGGGGAGCGCACGATGGTGGCGCCGAATTGCACCTTCATCACGTTGGGCCATCCGGTCGATCCCGAGGCACGTCGCATCTGGCTGACGGGCGCGCCGATCGTGGTCGGGGAGAACGTATGGATCGGGGCCGGAGCGACGATCCTCCCCGGCGTCACGATCGGGAAGGACTCAGTCGTCGCGGCCGGGGCGGTCGTTGCCGACGACGTGCCGCCGGCGAGCCTGGTGGCTGGAGCGAAGGCAACCGTCACCCGTCAGTGGTGACAACTGACGGCGCGGCGGGCTGAGAGCCCAGGTCTTACGGGGTTACTCCGTGCGCAACAAACGCCGGGTAGGGGTCGACCGGGTCGCCGCCGCCGGGGCGGACCTCGATGTGGACGTGGGGGCCGGTGGTGTTACCCGTCGCGCCCACGCGGCCGATCATCTGACCGCCGGTCACCGTCTGGCCGACCTTGACGTCGATCTCGGACTGGTGCGCGTAGTAGATCTCGGTGCCCGTGCCGTCGGTGAGCGTCTCCACGGTCAGGTTGCCGTAGGGGCCCGCGAGGCCGGTCTGGGTGATCACGCCGTTGGCGACGGCGAAGATCGGGGTGCCCGTGGCGGCCGCGAAGTCGAGGCCGGTGTGGACCGAGGCCCAGAGGCCGCTGACCTGGCCGAAGCGGGCCGTCAGCACGAAGTTGATCGTGGGCAGGTGCCAGATGTTGAGCGCGATCTGCTTGGCGCGCTTCTCGGTCTGGCGAGCGAGAGCGGTGAGTGCGCCCGTCCGCACGATGTTGGCCTGCTCGGCGGCGGCCTTGAGATTCTGGTTGGCGGCGTCTTGGAGCGCCTGGCGCTGCGAGTCGCGGCTGAAGGTCTGCGAGCGGTTGTAGTCGCCGGCGGCGAAGCCCACGGAGTCGGTTCCGGTGAGGGCGCTGGCGGCCAAGTGCTCGCTGACCGGCGCACCCTGGCCCACCGTGACCGCGCCCGCAACGGCAGCCGCGACGATGGCGCCACCGGCGAGCGTGGGGAGGGGAAGCATCGAGAGACGTGAGCGGCGTGCGCGCTCAAGACGGGTTTCGCGGCGGCGGCCCCCGGCGGGAGTGCGGCGCACGATGACTTCGGACGGCTCGTTGGAGTCGCGCGACCGCGGATCAGCGCGATGCGTTCCCATACGGCTCCTACCGAGTCCACTCGTGCGGGGTTCAACCCCCTGTCGGCCCCGGTTTCCCCCCGAGACACTCGGCCCAGGGTAACGGAAATGGCTCGTGGCTCACAGTCGAACGCCGGGGATGTGAGTTCTACGCCTGGTCCCGCAGCGTGAACCCGCGTGTCGGACCGACGCTCACGCGGACTACTCTCGGGCGGGGCGTTTTCAACGCGCACCCACCTCTCAGACCCCTAGTAGATCGGGTGAATTGTGGACCTGATGGAGTTCCAGGCGAAGCAGCTCTTCGCCAAGCACGGCGTGGCCACCACGCTGGGTGTCGTCGTCGAGACTGCGGAGGCGGCCAAGGCTGCTGCGGAGCAGATCGGCGGGGTCACGGTTATCAAGGCTCAGGTCAAGGCGGGGGGCCGCGGCAAGGCCGGCGGCGTCAAGCTCGCCAAGACCGCGGACGAGGCTTACGAGTACGCGTCGAACATCCTCGGCATGGAGATCAAGGGCCTCACGGTCAACCGTGTTCTGGTCACTCCCGCCACGCCGCCGGAGGAGGAGTACTACTTCTCGTTCCTGCTCGACCGTGCGAACCGTCGCTACCTCTGCATCGCGTCCGTCGAGGGTGGTGTCGAGATCGAGGAGGTCGCGAAGACCAACCCCGAGGCCGTCAAGCAGATCGCGATCGACCCCGGCCAGGGCGTCGACGAGGCGAAGGCTCGCGCTATCGCGACCGAGGCCAAGTTCCCCGAGGCCGTCTTCGAGCAGGCCGTCGAGATGATCCAGGCCCTCTACACCGTGTTCGTCGAAGAGGACGCGACGCTGGTCGAGGTCAACCCGCTGGCTCGCCTCGCGGGCGACAAGCTCGAGGCCCTCGACGGCAAGGTGTCGCTCGACGACAACGCCTCCGAGGTTCGCCACCCCGACCACGAAGAGTTCGTCATCCGTGACGAGGAGGACCCGCTCGAGGCCAAGGCCAAGAACTTCGGCCTCAACTACGTCAAGCTCGACGGCGAGGTCGGCATCATCGGTAACGGTGCCGGTCTGGTGATGAGCACGCTCGACGTGGTCGCCTACGCGGGCGAGGCCCACGGCAACGTGAAGCCGGCCAACTTCTTGGACATCGGCGGCGGCGCCAACGCCACCGTGATGGCCAACGGTCTTGACGTCATCCTCAACGACCCGCAGGTCAAGAGCGTGTTCGTCAACGTCTTCGGTGGCATCACCGCTTGTGACGAGGTCGCCAACGGCATCAAGGGTGCCCTGGAGATCCTCGGCGACACGGCGACCAAGCCGATCGTGGTCCGCCTCGACGGCAACAACGTCACCGAGGGTCGCGCGATCCTGAACGAGCTCAACCACCCGCTCGTCACCCAGGTCGACACGATGGACGGCGCGGCCGACAAGGCCGCCGAGCTGGCGAACGCCTGAGACAGGACAGAAACAGATGAGCATTTACCTGAACAAGGACTCGAAGGTCATCGTCCAGGGCATGACCGGTGGCATGGGTTCCAAGCACACCGCGCTCATGCTCGACGCAGGCACGAACATCGTCGGTGGCGTGAACGCGCGCAAGGCCGGCACCACGGTTGAGATCGGTGGCCAGAAGCTTCCGGTCTTCGGCTCGGTCAAGGAGGCCATGGAGGCCACCGACGCGAACGTGTCGGTCCTCTTCGTGCCGCCGGCGTTCACCAAGGACGCCTGCATCGAGGCCATCGACGCCGAGATCCCGCTGGCCGTCGTCATCACCGAGGGCGTTCCGGTCCAGGACACCGCCGAGGTGTGGTCCTACCTGCAGGGCAAGAAGACCCGCATGATCGGCCCGAACTGCCCGGGCATCATCAGCCCCGGAGAGTCGCTGGCCGGCATCACGCCCCACGACATCTGTGGCAAGGGCCCGATCGGTCTCGTGTCGAAGTCGGGCACCCTGACCTACCAGATGATGTACGAGCTGCGTGACTTCGGGATGACCACCGCCATCGGCATCGGCGGTGACCCGATCATCGGCACCACGCACATCGACGCGCTGCAGGCCTTCGAGGACGACCCGGAGACCAAGGCCATCGTGATGATCGGTGAGATCGGTGGCGACGCCGAGGAGCGCGCCGCGCTCTACATCAAGGA
>JBQCDC010000383.1:0-7321 GCA_051961575.1 Marmoricola sp. | reverse complement strand
TTGCAAGCGGGATAGCCCTGCCGCGACTGGATCGTGCCGCACGAGTTGAACGTGCCGCGCATGCTGTAGGTGACGACCGCATACCCCTGGTCGGCGTACCAGACGTTGCTGTACTGAGGCCCGACACCCACGCTGCCGTTCGGATTCGTCGTCTCGTAGGTCGCCTTCGATCCCAAGGTCGGCGGGGCCATGATGATCGTCGGCCAGGGTCCGGTGCCGGTGGCCGGCAACGTCACGTCGACGTCCATCGGCGCGCCGTCGAAGCTGGGGACGCGCGAGGCCAGATCGGCGGTCGGACAGAAGCGAACGCCATATGACTGCAGTGTGCACGCGTGGCCGAACGGGTTCGGACCGGCCGCATCGGCGAGAGCGGGCGCGGTGCCCGGCATCGCGAGAAGCGCGACCAGGAGCGCGAGGGCGGCGACCCCGAACCTTGTGATCCGCATTGATCGACCTCCAGCGCAGCAATGGGGCTGCGTCGAGTAGTGATGTACCCCACAGTTCATGACCGATGATGTACTCTCTAGTACATGACTGTCAAGGGGGTCGAGCGGCTCATGGAGTCAACGATCTTCGCGGGCGCCGAGCCTCTTCCGAGAGGTCCCCATGAGCTCTCGCGCGAGCAGGTCGCCGCCTCCCAGCGCAATCGCCTGATGGCCGCCTTCGCCGAGCTCATGGCGGTCGGCGGCTATTCCGCGGTCAACATCTCCGAGCTCGTCGGCCTGGCGGGCGTATCGCGGGCGACGTTCTACCAGCACTTCGCCGACAAGGAGCAGTGCATGTTGGCGGCGTACGAGCAGTACGCCGAGCTGCTGATGTCTTCACTGGCGCCGCTGGTCTCCGAGGACGCACCCACCATCGAGATCTTCATCGACAAGGTGGTCTCGAGCTACATCGCGGTGATCGACCAAGATCCGACCGCCGCACGCGCCTTCTTCGTCGAGCTCGACGGCGCCGGGCCGCGCGCCCGCGCGCGGCGGCGTCGGGAGCGCCAGGCTTTCATCAGCCTGTTCGAGGCACGCCACGCCGAATTCCGAGAGCGCGATCCCTCACTCGGGCCGCTACCGCCGATCGCCTACGAGGCCCTCGTCGATGCTGCTCGCGAGGTGGTTCGCGATCGCCTCGACACGGAGACCGACCCTGACCTGGCCGCACTGATTCCCGATCTGACCGCGGCGTTCAGCGCGATGTTCCGCGGCGCGGACAGTCACGCCTCGATGCCGCGATCCGACCACGCGTAGGACGCGGCGGCCGCAACGAGCGCGACCGCGATGACCGCCGGCCAGGAGCCGATCAGCAACCCTAGGACGTGCGCGAGCACGAAGCAGCCCAGGTAGACGACCGCGAGCGACACGGTCGTGCGCCAGCCGTCACGGAACAGCCACACGAAGCCGGCCCAACAACCGAGCACGAAGAGCACCACGCCGCCGGCGGCACGACTGCCGGTCAGGTCGACCATGGCCCAGCCGCCGAGGAGCCCGATCGCAACGATCGGGACGGTCTTGGTTCGGCGGAGACGGCTGAGCATGGGGTCACGGTATCCGTGCCCTCAAGATAGATAGTTGAATTCTTGACTATCTGTCGTATGATGGTGGCATGAACGCTCGGATGCCCGCCCTCTACATCGGCCATGGCGCTCCGCCGCTCTTGGACGACCCGGTGTGGTCGGGTCAGCTGCGCGAGCTCGCCACCAAGCTCCCGCGACCCAAAGCGATCCTCATCGTCAGCGCCCATTGGGAATCCGCGCCCCTGTCGCTCAGCGCCTCGGGCGTTCCGCTGGTCTACGACTTCGGCGGCTTCGACCCGAAGTACTACCGGATGACCTACAACACCCCCGACTCGAGCGCGCTCGCACAACGGATCGCCGCCGCGATGCCGGACACCGAGCCGGTCCACCAGCACGTCAGCCGAGGCCTCGACCACGGCGCCTGGGTTCCGCTGAAGATCATGTACCCCGAGGCCGACATCCCCGTCGTCCAGATGTCACTGCCGACCCAGGACCCCGGCCGCCTGCTCGTCATCGGCTCACGCCTCCGCGAGCTCCGAGACGAGGGCGTGCTCGTGATCGGCTCCGGCTTCATGACCCACGGGCTGCCGTTCCTCACCGACTGGAGCCTCGATGCGAAGGCCCCAGGCTGGTCGGTCGACTTCGACAACTGGGCTGCAGAGGCCATCGCCCGAGGCGACCTCGACGAGCTGGCCTCCTTCAAGGACAAGGCCCCCGGCATGCCGTTCGCGCACCCGACCGTCGAGCACTACACGCCACTCTTCGTCGCGCTTGGGGCAGGGAGCAACCCGGAGACGCCCGCCGACCAGATCATCGACGGCTTTTGGTTGGGGCTCAGCAAGCGCTCCCTGCAGATCGCCTGAGGTCGGCGATTGAAGGGCCGGAGCAGATGCCCCTGAGGGAGTCCGCCGCGAAGCGGGGGCTTTGACCGAAGGGGTATCTGCGGAGGCCCGGCACCTACCGAATCTTGAAGCGCCGCATGAACGCCATCCCCTTGAGGTTCTGCTTGATGACGTCGCCGTAGGGCTTGTCGTCAGGAATGGTCAGAACCTGCTTCTTCAGGACCGCGACGTTCTGCATGTCGGTGTACTTCAAGAGCCCGTAGTCACCGTGCCGCGCACCCACGCCCGAGTTCTTGAAACCTCCGGACGGCGTCGCCTTCGACGCGTACGAGCAAGCCAGGCCATCGTTGATGTTGACGCCGCCGGACTGGATGCGGCGGCCGACCGCTTCCGCCTTCTTGAGGTCGGTGCCCCAGATCGACGCGTTGAGACCGTAGTCGGTGTCGTTGGCCAGTTCGACAGCCTCATCGACGGTGTCGTAGGTGTAGATCGAAACCACCGGGCCGAAGGTTTCCTGGGTTCCGTGGATCATGTCCTTCGTGACGCCGGAGAGCACGGTCGGCTCGAAGAAGGTCGGACCCAGGTCGGGGCGGGCCTTGCCTCCGGTGAGCACCGTGGCACCCTTCTCGACGGCATCGTCGACGTGGGACTGCACCCGGTTGAGTGCGACCTCCGAGATGAGTCCACCCATCTGCGGGCTGTAGTCATAGGCGGCACCGACCCGCAGCTTCTCGACCTCCGCGACGAACTTCTTGGTGAACTCGGCCTCAAGCTTCTTCGGCACGTAGATGCGTTCGATGTGCATGCAGGCCTGGCCAGCGTTGAGGAACGTGCCGAACATCGCGCCGGCGACGGTCTCCTCCATGTTCGCGTCCTCGAGCACGATCAGCGGGTTCTTGCCGCCGAGCTCGAGGGTGCAGTCGATGAGGTTCTCACCGGCAAGGGCACCGATGACGCGGCCGGTCGCGGTCGAACCGGTGAACATGACGAAGTCGGCGTTCTCGACGATCGCAGGCCCGATGTCGGGACCCTCGCCGCAGACAATCTGCACGAGCCCCTTCGGGAGGCCGGCCTTGTAGAGCAGCTCGATGCCGAAGGAGACGCACAGCGTCGACTTGTTGTCGGGCTTGAGCACGACGCCGTTGCCGGCGAGCAGCGCGGGCACCTGGTCGGACAGGCTGATCGCGAATGGGAAGTTCCACGGCGAGATCAGGGCGACGGTGCCCTTGGGCACGTGCACCTCGGTGGAGGTGGAGACGATCGGAACCACGCCGCCGTGCTTGCGCTCCTTCAGCACGCGAGGCGCGACCTTGAGGTAGTGCGAGGTGGTCATCAGCACGTCGCAGACCTCTTCGAAGGCCATCCGACGCGCCTTGCCCGTCTCCACCTGCATCAGGTCGACGACGGTCTCGTAGTTCTCGATGAGCAGTCCGTGGAACTTGTTGAGGACGGCCATCCGCCTCTTCAACGGCCACGACGCCCAGATCTGCTGCGCCTTCCGAGCCTCGGCGAAGGCCGTCACCACGTCCTCGGGCGAGGACTGCGGCAGTGCCGTGATGGTCTCGCCGGTGTAGACCTCGGTGTGGTGGTAGGTGCGCCCCGAGGTCGAGACGATCATCGAGGTCAGGCGCTTGATGGTGTCGTCGTTGACGACGGCGGGACGAGTAAGTGCAGACGCGGTCACGGTCATGTTCTCTGCTTCTCTCAGTGGCCTTCGAGTATGAACTGAGCGGCGCGTTCGCCGATCATGTACGAGGGTGCGTTGGTGTTGCCGCTGGTGATCGTCGGCATGATCGAGGCGTCGACGACCCGAAGGCCCTCGACTCCGCGAACCTTGAGCTCGGGCGTCACGACGGCCTGCTCGTCGACACCCATCTTGCAGGTTCCGACACCGTGGTAGATCGACGTGGCTCGGTTGAGCATGGCATCGCGCAGGGCCTGACCTTGGAGGTCGATGCCCGGGTGGATCTCCTCGGTGATCGAACCCTTGAAGGCACTGCTCGCCATGATCTGACGGGTCATCTCCGAGCCCTCGAACAGCACGTCGAGGTCGGCCTTGTCATCGAGGTAGTTGTAGTCGATGAGCGGCGAGGCCAGCGGGTCCGCCGAAGCCAACCGGAGGGTGCCGCGACTGCGCGGCTGAACCATCGAGACCAGCACCGTCAGCGAGGTGCGCGGGTCGACCTTGTGCATGATCGGCTCGTCCTGGTTCGGCGAGATGTAGGACCACGGCAACAGGTGGAACTGCAGGTCCGGGATGTCCTGGGCCGCCACCGACGTCTTCATGAATCCGACGGACTCGAACACCGAGTTCGCCAGGAACGTGCTGCCCGGACGCATGACCTCCTTGGCGATGCCCTTAGCGAAGAACCAGGGGCTGCCCTTCATCTTGGCCGCGCTGCAGGCGAACGTCATCGCGTGGAACAGGTGGTCGTGAAGGTTGTCACCAACCGGAAGATCGGAGACGACCTCGATGCCGTTGTCCTTCAGATGCTGCGCGTGCCCGACGCCGGACAGCATCAAGAGCTGGGCCGAGCCGACGAATCCGGCCGACAGGATGACCTCTTTGCCTGCGCGGACCGTGCGCTTGGTGCCGTCCTTGTCGGTCACCTCGACACCGGTGGCCCGGCCGCCCTCAATCACGACCTTGGTGACCAGCACCTCGCTCTGCAACTCGAGCTTGGCGGGAGCGAGGTTGTGCACGTATCCGCGCGATGAGCTGTAGCGGAGGCCGTCCGCTGCGTTCTGCTGCATCCGCGAGATGCCGACCTGCGATGCGGCGTTGTAGTCGTCGAGCACCGGCAGGCCGAGCGCGTCGGAGGTGGCCTCGATGAACTGGAGGGTGCCCTCCTGCGGGAACTTGTTGCGAGTGATCCGGATCGGGCCGCCGGCTCCGCGGTACTCGTTCTCGCCGTCCTCGAAGTCCTCCATGCGCTTGTAGGCCGCGTTGACGCTGTCGGCGTCCCAGCCCACGCAGCCCTCGGCCGCCCAGGAGTCGAAGTTGGCGCGGTTGCCGCGCACGTAGACCATGCCGTTGACGGAGCTCGAACCACCGACGACCTTGCCGCGCGGGGTGGGCATCTTGCGGTCGAGCAGGTGCTTCTGCGGCGTCGAGTAGTAGCCCCAATCGACCGTCTTCTTGATCTGCGGGACCGCATGCATCGGGCCGATCATGCCGGGCTTCTTGACCAGGAACTTCTCGTCGGACTTGCCTGCCTCGAGCAGGATCACCGAGTGACCAGCCTGAGCCAGCCGGCTCGCAACGACGCTTCCCGAACTTCCCGAGCCGACAACGACGTAGTCAGCTTCGTTGCCGTGGACCGGCTTAGCCATGCGTGATCTCCCTGGGGCTAGAACTTGTCGAAAACTGTAACAAGTTCTAGTTCGTGGCGGTAGGTGCGCTAGGCGGAGCGCTGGCCGATGATGTGCGACTTGATGATCGACATGTCCGATTCGACCGCATTCAGACGGTGTTCGAGTGCGTCGAAGCGAACCGTGTTGTATTCACGCTCATGGCTGAATCGGGCGTCGACCTGTCCAGGCCTGCCCATTCGTCACGTGCCCCACTCCTCCAGTATGCCGCCCATTGGGTTGGGCAACCAGGAGGTGGCTAACCGATGATCCGGCCGCTACCCGCACCCGCCAACGCCGCGATCTCACGGCGCGTAGCGAGCGTGGTCGCATCCTCGTACCGCTCCTTGCGCAAGCGGTCGACCGCCTCGTCGACGACGGGTGGCAGCGCCGAGCCGACCGCCCGCTCGATGAGCTCGTCGGCGAAGTGCGGATTGCGCACCAACACCGGGCCGTGCAGATAAGTGCCGATGACGTTGCCCTGCACCGCGCCCTCGTGGCGGTCGTGCCCGTTGCCGACGCCGACCCAGACCGTGGCGAGCGGGCGAGCCTCGGATCCGAGGACCGCGTCGCCTTGGTGGTTCTCGAAGCCCAGCATGGGAAGCCCAGGGTCGGCCGCGGTCGTGACGACCTCACCGACCGCGCGCTCGCCCGTCAGCCGCCCGCACCGGACATCGAGAAGACCCAGCCCCGGTCGCGGATTGCCATCGGGACCGCAGAAGACCTCCGACATCAGCTGGAAGCCCGCGCACACGCCCATACACACCGCACCGCCGGCGATCGCGCGCTTGAGCCCGCCGCTGCGCTCGATGAGATCCCCCGCCGCCAGCAGCGCGGCATCCTCCGCACCACCCAGCAGGTAGATGTCGGCACTTTCGGGAATCTCGTCGCCGACCGAAACCTCGATGAGGTCCACCCCGATCCCCCGCTTGCGCGCGCGGTGCCGGAGCGCGAGCCCATTGCCGCGGTCGGCGTAGAGACCGAGCAGCTCGGGGTAGAGGACGACAACTTGAAGATTGCTCATGCGCCGAGCTCCCGTCGGGCCTGCTGGAAAGCGCTGTAGTTGGCCACCAGATCGACCTCGCCGGGGGGCAGCGCGCCGATCGCCGACCGTAGGTCCGCGAACTGACGGGGCTCCGCGCCGTCGATCTCCAGTCGCACGGTCATCTCGGTCGCCCGCTCGCCACACACCGTGACCGCGCGCGGCGCGATCGGCTCGAAGTCGACGTCATAGAGCCAGGACGGGTCGCGTCCGTCCACACCCGCAGCGTTGAAGGCCAGCGCGATGCCCCCCTCACGCGAGGACACCATGTCCATCGCGGTCTGCCATCCGGCCGGGTTCTTGGCCAGGATCATGCGCACGTTATGGGGGCCGACCTGCACTTGGGCGTATCGGCCCGCGACGTCACCGAGCGTGTTCGCGCCACCCAGTGCCCGGACCGGACTGCCGCCGATGACGGTCGCAGCCGCCACGGCCATCGCGGCGTTCGAGACGTTGACGGCACCGGGCAGGGCGTCGAACGACCCCACCACCTCGCCGGCGCTCAGCACCCGATCGCCGTCGACGCTCCATGAGGCCTCGGGCCGGGTCAGACCGCAACCGCTCCACCAGCGGTCGCCG
>JBQCDC010000382.1:0-6069 GCA_051961575.1 Marmoricola sp. | reverse complement strand
CAGCCAGGGGAGGTCGTCCCAGGTGAGGGGGTTCCCGAAGATTCCCGTCCAGGTGAGCACCGCGGTCTGCGGGTCCTCCTCCGGCGTCTGCGCCAGCCGCGACCGGAACACCGGGTCGGTGAAGTAGTTGGCCAGGCAGTGCCCCCGCAGCTGCGGGAAGTTGCCCGTCGAGAGGTCACGCGGGCGCCATCCGGTCACCCAGGTGTCCATCGTGACGACGATCCCCTTGTACCCAGCGGCCTCCGCGCGACGGACCAGGCTCTCGGCGAGCTCGCGGTCCGTGGGCGTGTAGAGCTGGAAGAAGCCGGGGGTGTCGCCGAACTCCGCGGCGACGTCCTCCATCGGGTCGACCATCAGTGTCGAGGCGACCATCGGCACACCGGTCTGGGCGGCCGCGCGGGCGGTTGCAACGTCACCGTGCCCGTCCTGCGCGCAGATCCCCACCACACCGACCGGTGCCATGAAGAGCGGGGACGAGAACGTCTGGCCGAAGACGTTCACCGAGAGGTCGCGCTCCTTCGCCCCCACGAACATCCGCGGGATCAGGCCCCAGCCGTTGAAGGCCTCGACGTTGGCGCGCTGAGTGCGCTCGTCTCCAGCGCCGCCCGACACGTACGACCAGACTGACGGGGGCATCGCGGCAGCGGCTCGGCGCTCGAGCTCGGCATAGTCAATCGGGTAGGCGGGCAGACGCCCGAACAGCCCGTTGAAGTAGATCTCGTTCTGGTACCCGCCGAAGTCCGTCACGCGCCCGAGCCTACGCATCACCCCGGAGGTTGAGGAGGCCCGAAGGGCCGTCACGAAACCGGAGGTCGCGCCACGAAACCACTCAGGACTACGTTGACAACGTGATCCGCCAGCCGAAGACGGAGTACGCGCGGTCGGGGGACATCTCGATCGCCTACAAGGTCGTCGGCGACGGTCCTCGCGACGTCATCCTGGTACCCGGCTACCTCAACCACGTCGAGCTCATCTGGGAGATCCCCCAAGTCGTCCACATGATCGAGCGCATGGCGACCTTCGCTCGCCTCATCTTGTTCGACAAGCGCGGCAGCGGCCTTTCGGACCCCGTCATCGGAGCTCCCACGCTCGAGGAACGCATCGACGACGTGCGCGCGGTGATGGACGCCGTCGGATCGACCCAGGCGACGCTCTTGGGAGTGTCCGAGGGCGCGCCGATGTCCATCCTGTTCGCCGCCACCCGCCCCGACCTCATCACCAGCCTCGTCCTGTATGGCGGTATGGCCCGGACCACGTGGGCCGAGGACTACCCCTGGGCGTCACCTCGCGACGCCCTGCTCGAGTCGTCGCGACAGATGGCTCCCTACCTCTACGAGGGCGCGATCGCGGATGTCATGGCGCCGAGCATCGCCGACAACCCGCTCGCTCTCGAGATCTATGCCCGCCTCCAGCGCTACAGCGCGAGCCCGGCCATGCTGCAGCAGACGTTCGAGATGTTCCTCGACATCGACGTGCGCGCGATCCTGCCCTCGGTGTCGGTTCCGACGCTGGTGCTGCACCGCGAGGGCGATCGCGCGGTGAACCGGCGCGCGGGCGCCTACCTGGCCAGCCAGATTCCGGGCGCTCGTTACGTGGAGCTGCCCGGTATCGACCACGCGATCTACGTGGGGGACTCCGATCGGATCGTCGACGAGATCGAGGAGTTCCTCACCGGAGTGAGGCGAGGCGTCGAGGTCGACCGCGTCCTGGCGACCGTCATGTTCATCGACGTCGTCGGCTCGACCGAGCGCGCATCGCAGCTCGGGGATCGCGCCTGGACCGACCTGCTGACGCGGCTCAATACCGTGATCCGCAATGAGCTCGGGCGTTTCCGTGGCGTTGAGGTGAAGACACTGGGCGATGGCGTCCTCGCCACGTTCGACGGGCCGGCCCGAGCGATTCGATGTGCGCGCGAGATCGTCGAAGTCGTACGACCGTTGGGGATTGAGGTTCGGATCGGGCTGCACTCAGGCGAGATCGAGATCACCGACGGCAACGACGTGGCGGGCATCGCCGTGCACATCGCGGCGCGCATCGGCGCGCTCGCCGGTGCGCGCGAGGTGCTGGTGTCGCGCACCGTGAAGGACCTCGTCGCTGGGTCGCAGCTGGAGTTCGCGGATCGTGGCGAGCACGCCCTCAAAGGTGTGCCGGAGACGTGGTCCGTCTTCGAGGTCGTCGGCCCGTGATCTGCGGGATCTAGCGCAACCCCGCGTCACGCGCGACGATCGCCGCCTGAACCCGGTCTCTGAGCTGAAGCTTCATCAGCACTCGAGCGACGTGCGTCTTCACCGTCGTCTCGCCGATGAAGAGCTCCGCCGCGATCTCGGCGTTGGACAGCCCACGGCCCAGCAGTCTCAGCACCGACAGCTCTCGATCAGTCAGCCGGTCGAGCGCGGGCATCGGGATAGGCGCCGCGGCGTCGGCGAAGCGATCAACCAGCCGACGCGTCAGCGCCGGCGCCAGCAGCGCATCCGCGCCACGAGCGACTTGGCGGATCGCCGTCACGATGTCCTCACCGGCCATGTCCTTGAGCAGGAATCCCGAGGCGCCAGCACGCATCGCCCGATAGACATACTCATCTAGGTCGAAGGTGGTGAGCATGAGCACGCGGGTTGGCGACGATGATGCGGCGATCTCCTCCATGGCGGCGATGCCGTCGACCTCGGGCATCTGAACGTCAAGCAAGAGGACCTCAGGCTGCGCTGAGGCAACGAGATCCGAGGCGGCCCGACCGTCCGAGGCCTCACCAACCACCCACATGTCCGACTCACCCTCGATGATCATGCGCAGACCGCTGCGCACCAGGGGCTGATCGTCGGCGATCGCGACGGAGATGCGTGGGGCGCTCATCGCGCAACCTCGGCCAACGTCTCGGCGGGGAAGGTTGCATGCAGCTCGAAGCCGCCGTTGGCGCCGGCTGCCCACGCCAGCGTTCCTGCGTGAGCGCGCAGTCGATCCTCGAGGCCGGTGAGTCCTCTCCCCGTTCCGGGGCCGGTCCCCCGGCCGGTCGGCCCCGAGTTCGCCACGACCACGTCGACGGAGGTGTGCTTGCGACGCACCACGACTCTCGCCCGCGACCCCGGTGCATGGCGAAGAACGTTGGTGAGGCCCTCTTGCAGCACGTTGAACACCAGAGCGCGATCGCGCGGGCCGAGCAGACCCGCGTCGCTGATGTCGTCGACGACCTCGAGGCCGGCCAGCCGGACGTGGTCGAGCAGCCTTGCAAAGTCCGCATCGTGGTGGCTGGTGAGATGGGAGGCCCCGTCACGGGCGACGTTCGCCACGGTCTCCATTACCGAGCGAGCCTTGGCGGGGTCGGTGGACTCGAGTCGGCGCGCGGCGCCCGACTGCAAGGTCACCACGGTGAGACTGTGGCCGACGATGTCGTGGATCTCGCGGGCGATGCGGAGCCTCTCGGCGACGAGGGCCCGCGTCGCTCGTCCGGCGCCCGCGGCCTCAAGGAGAGCATTGTTCGCCCGCGACTGCTCGACCAGCCGACTGGCCTCGTTGACGGCGAGACCACCCAGCCAGCATGCGACCACGAAAGCACCGTCGCCCACCTGGTCCGAGGTGCCCACGCCAACCAGGACGCCCAGCAGGCAGATTCCGAGCCCGACCACCGCCGCTCGCCTACGACACAGCGCCGCTGCGAGGAACGCCGTCGCGACCGCCAGCCCGCTCTCGCTCAGGCTCGCCGTAAGCGACGCGATGAGCCGCGAGTAGAGGCTCGCCGCAACCCAGGCCGCTCCGATCGCCATCAACGGCCGTCGCCACGCCCACGCGATCGGCGCGCCGACCAGGAGGCTCAGGCCGAAGCACACCCAGGTCGGCACGGATGGATGAAGGACTCCCGCTGACTCGGCAGCGAGTCCGACCGCGATCGCACCGGCGGCGACGACGACCCAGGGCTGGGCGGCGGCACGAATCGCAAGCAGGTGATCGACCGGCTCGACCTTGGTCGCGGCGACGTCGCCCGTCGGTTCCGTGTGTGCGACGACCTCGCGGCGCGTTCGCTCCAACAGATCGCGTGCCGAGGTCTCGATCTGGCGCGGACTAGCCGACGACTCGGCAGCATTCGCGAGAACCTGCAGACCCTCCAGAAGGGTGGGCCGAACCGCTTCCATGGCGCGCAGTCGTTCCGCGATCAGGGCCGACTCCTGCTCGACCCGCTGCAGCTCGACGATCTGGGCCTGCTGAGCTCGCAGGCCTTGCAAACGATCGGTGCGGGCTCGAACCATGCGCCCGACCGCGGTCGGAAGGAGCCCGATGAACGTGCTCACGAACGCGATGCCGCTGATCCGGTCCCACCCGGACCGCGACATGCTGTCGACGATCGTGATGAGTACGAGCGGCAAGGCAACGCCCAGCATCGCGACGCCACGCGATCCATAGGCGCCGACCGAGTAGCAGGCAACCAGCAGCGCAAGGATCCAAACCGCTGCACCGGTCGTGGCATGGGGCCACAGCGCGTGCGTCATCGTCGCGCCGATGATGCCGCCAAGCGCGACCGCGATGATCGTCGCGCCCGGACGCGCGCGACGCAGCGCCAGCGCGGCCAGCCACACCGACCCCGCCACGTTGAACCACATCAGTCCGATGGTGCCGTGGTACCGAGTGACCGCCTCGGCGATGGCAGCAAGCACGAAGGCCCCAGCGATCACGGCGTCCGTCCTGCGCATGCCCCGCACCGAATCAGCGTAGAACCACGTCACCGCTCGCAGGGTCCTCCTTGCGGCGGACATCTCGGTGAGGAGGCAGACGGCCTTCAAGGCGGACGCGGCCTCGCGAGTCCGTTTCTAGCGTCGAGTCAGAAGCCTCAACCACGAAAGGGAAGCGCCATGACCACAACCTCGACACTCGCAACACAACCCCTCGACGACAGCAAGGTGGTGAAGCTCGTCCAAGCCGCCGTGGCCGTCTGCATCCCGGGGCTGCTGGTCTTCGCCTTCGTCGCCACCTTCCAGACCACGATCAGCGACGGCGGGTCTTTCCGCTACACCGCGGACTACTGGTACACGGCCGTCGGGCTACCGATCTCCGTTGCCGGCATCGCCCTCACCCTCGGTCTTCATCGCCTCCAGCGTGGCCGCGACGGGCGGCTCGGTACCGTCGGCGCCTGGGTCGCGACGCTCGCGATGGTTGACCTCTTCGCTCTCCTGACGGCCAGCCTGATCGAGCACGCCGAGGTCCGCTGGGGTCCGTCGTATCCCGTGGCGACCTTGCTGACATTCATCGGGCTGGCTCTGCTGGTTGCCGGATCGTGGCGCTCGGGCATCCTCCCCAAGTGGATGCTGGGATTGCTGCCTCCGGTGTGGATCACCGGCACCTTCGCGGCGCAGGGACTCACGCCCCTCATCCTCGTAGCGTTCCTAGTCGTGCTGGCGACCCTGTTGCCACGAGGCGTCACGCGCTGAGGTGTCAGTCGAGCCCTCGCGAGCGCGAACTCTTGACAGCCCGAGAGGACGGTTCAAGACTCCGAGCAGCGGGGGCTCGCACTCAGGCGGGAGCGTCGCATGCCCAAGTCGACCGGAATCAAGCAGCACCGCAAGGCTCTGGTACTTCTCATCGCGCTGGTGACCATCGCCGGCACCACTGCGTTGCAGGCGACATCAGCCAGCGCAGTGACGCATCCTTGGCCATCCAACGTGTGGGCCATCGGAAACTTCAACGGGGTCGCCGGCAACTTCGGCAACACGAGCAATCCCGGTGCCAATCCGCAGAACAACACGAAGAACAATGTGGGCACGATCCAGGCCGCGGTGAACGCGGCCGAGGCATGGGGCAGGGCGCACACCCCCACCTCGGGACCGGACGGCGGTCACACGCCCGACACCTTCGTACTGCTGGCACCCGGGGACTACAAGACGGTCCCAACTGCAATCTCGCCGGCGCCGGCAGGTCAGATCGCCGGCGGGGTCCAGATCACCGCCGACAACCTGGACCTCGAGGGGATGGGGCGGAACTCCACGGTCATCGACGGCACGAAGTCGGGTCCGACGTGCAGCCCGAACCAGGCCGACCAGGTCTTCGGGCCGTCGTCTGATCCCACGGGTGGGCTCAACGGCGTGC
>JBQCDC010000381.1:0-2140 GCA_051961575.1 Marmoricola sp. | reverse complement strand
TTCCGATCACCGACGCGGAACTGGCCACCACGCTACTGATGCCGCGCGCCGACAACGCGTCTCGCACGAGGTCGGCCTGGGCCAGGCTGTACATCAGCACCGCGATGTCCCCGGGCGCCAGCGCGCGCTCGCCATCCGCGTCGCGATAACGCGCACCACTGCGAATCGTCGTCGCCACGTCGGCTGCCAGGTCGCGGGCGATCGCGGCGCGGGCCTCGCTGGCGCTGAGCTTCATCGCGCCGTCGCCGGTGGTCGGCTCGGCGAGGACCTGACGGAGCCGCACGGGATCCGCGACCGGAAGACCGACGACCTGGGGCTCTGCGCCACGCGAGCTCACCGGGTGTACGCGGATCTCGTCATCGCCGAGCGCGGCGCCACCGAGTAGCGCTTGCAGTGCGTCGACCAGAGGTCCGTCACTGCGCCAGTTCGTTGCCAGGGTCCGACGCTGGGCCGCTGCCTCAGCGGCCTTGAGATACGTGGGGATGTCGCCGCCGCGGAAGCCGTAGATCGCCTGCTTGGGGTCCCCGATCAGGACCATCGTGGCGTGGCCGGAGAACGCGCGGTCGAGCACCTCCCACTGCACGCCGTCGGTGTCCTGGAACTCGTCGACAAGGACGTACTTCCACCGCTGGCGCATGCGTTGGGCGGCTGGCGAGTCGGCGCCCTGGAGGGCATCGGCGAGACGGCTCAGCAGGTCGTCGTAGCTGAGCAGCCCGCGCTTACGCTTGCGGCGATCGACCTCGGCTCGGACCGCCTCGGCGAAGTCACGGCGTTCGCCCGCGGTCGTGCGACCACCGTCGTTCGGGGTCAGCTCGGCAAGCGAGTTCTCGACCGCATAGTGCCCCAGGCGGCTCGCCTCCGCGGCCTTGAACGGCGCCTTCACCACGCCGCCGAACCGCTGCAAGAAGAGGTCGGCCACGACCTCCTCGACCAGGTCGTCGAGGTTCTCCACCAACCGCGCGCCGGCGTCGAAGTCTCCGGCAACGCCGAGGGATCGCAGCACCAGGCTGCAGAACTCGTGGGTCGTGACGATCGTGGAGGAGTCGTAGTTGGCCAGCGCGGCACGCGCTCGTCGCTCGCGCTCGGCGAGTTCAGGCTCGTCGGCCTTGAGCAGACAGGCCAACAGATCGTCCGATGGCTCGCTGGTTGCGCGATCGCGCAGTGCCTCATATGCAGCGGTGAGCTGCTCGCGCACTCGTTGCCGCAGCTCACGCGTCGCGGCACGGCCGAAGGTGACCACCAACAGCTCGTCGGGAACCGCATGCCCCTCGACGATGTAGCGCGTCACCAATGCGCCGATCGTCCAGGTCTTGCCCGTGCCCGCGCTGGCTTCGAGCAACGTGGTCGACTGCGGCGCGGGAAGGTCCTGGAGGACGTCGAACGCGGCGAAGTCCTCGGTGTGCGCGGCGGTCGTCATGACGTGCCCCCGTGCGCCTGGGCGAGCATCGGACCCCACAGCTTGAGGGCGAGTGCGCCCAGCCGCGTGCCCTCACCGTCAGGGTCCTCGCCCTCCAGCGGCGGAAGATCGTGGAGGTCGGCCCATGACATGTCCGGTCCCCAGATCGCAACCTGGGGTGGCCTGGCCGACTCCCCGGGGAACCGGCCGCTCTCCCACTCCCTCATCGCGTAGGCGTTCGCCCGCGGTGCGCCCTGACGGCGTCCATCCGCCCAGGCATAGGAGGTCTTCAGCGGCAACGGGAGTGCACTGCTCATGCCGGCGTCATAGATCGACACGAGATCGCGCAGGACCGCCATCGGGTCCTCCGGAGCCGTGAAGGCCACCCGCTCGACGGCATCTCTCCGCCCGCGACCCAGGGCGCCCGCCGTCCATCCTCGGCCAGGAGCCGAGACAGCGAGCGCCAACAGACTCACCCAGGCCTCCAGCTGAGGCTTCGGGCCGAGCCGCGAGTACGTCATCTTCACGACCCGTCGGTCGAAGATGTCCGTCACCGTTCCGGTCAGGAGGCGTCCACCCAGGTCGATCGTGACGTCGTGCGCCGACGCCTCGGCGTCCTGCGTGATGGTCTGAGCCATCGATGCGAGCGGTCCGGCCTTCTGCAGGATCTCCTGGGCCTTCGCCCACCCCAACCTTCCGGGAGGCAGCACCCCGCGGCGCCACTCCCGAGCGAGCACGGTGTCC
>JBQCDC010000380.1:0-3208 GCA_051961575.1 Marmoricola sp. | reverse complement strand
GTCGAACCACGCCGGGTTGGGCCTCAGGTCGAGGGCGACTTCGGTCCCGCGCGAACCATGCCGGGTGACCGTGCCGACCATGTTGATGCAGCTCGGGACGGGGAACGCCTCGGCCTTGAGGTCGCGCGCCACGCGGACGCGGGTGCCGACGGGGATCACGACAGCGCCTCCTGGAGGTGCAGCGCGGCCTCGCCCTTGGCGATCGCGAGGGCGAGTTCCGCATGGACGCGGGCGTGGCTCTTGTCGCCGTAGCCGTAGCCCGTGCGGAACAGCGGGCCCTCGCACTGGAAGGGCTGCACGGCAGTCCAGCCGATCTGGCCTTTCCACATGCGCCACTTGGCGATGTTGCGGACCATCCCGTGCCGCTCCCAGCCGGGCTTCTCGGCGGCACGGATGAGCTTGAGCTCGTGGACCCCATGCCAGAGGCGACGACGGTCTGGGCCGAAGACGAGCACGAGACCGACGCCCTCATCGAATATGTCGGTGATGTTCGCGAACTCTCCAGAGACGCGGATCTGCACGAGGTCGCCCTCGTGGAACGTCTGGACCGCATCGGTCTCGTCGTCGCTTCCGGTCTGCTCGTGGGGGTCGCGGAATCCGGTGTAGGGGACTCCGGGGTGCTCGGTGTCGTAAGTCATGGCGACTCCTGAAAAGCGAAGCCCCCAATGTTTAATCGGGGGCTGGGGTGGGAAATGGGTATCCGCAGGGGCGCAGGTCGATTCATTGCAAGGGGAGAAAGGAACCGCCATAAGACCCCTCGAATCGCCTTCGCCGCGGTTCGTTGACCTATGCGTTGGCGGCGCGCGCGTTGACGCCCCTGCGGAAGCTTTGGGTGCCCTCTCTCGACTAGAGACCCGGAGAGGGCGACGGGTTGGAAAACGCTCCGATCCCGGAAGATCGCAGAGGGCGGGAGTGGAGCGCCACTCTAGGTCTTAGTCGTCGGCGTCGGCCGACTCCCGCCGGTATCCGGCGTCTAGGATCGCGCGGGCCGCTTCTCGTGAGTCCCTTGCCTCGTCGATGATCGCGGCGAGCTCGATGAGGTCGCGGCGTAGGCGCTGCTGGGACTTGGTGATGCGGTGTTCGTGGATGGCTGCTCGGGACATCATGGCTGCGCTCCTTCAAGTGCTCGGTCGGCACGGGCGCTAGCGTCTTCGCCGGTCGGGTCGTCGTAATCGAGGAAGTAGGCGAGGTCGGGATCGAACCTGCCCTGCTTGAACTTGTTGGCGAGCTTGTCCGCCTTGGCATCGGAAAGCTCAGCGCCGCGTTCTGCGGCCATGTCTAGGAGCGCGTCGCGAAGTTCGTTCTTCGTTGCGCTCCGGTCGAATCCTTTGAGGAACATGAGACTTCTCCCCTTGAAATCGCCGAGTCTCGAAAGACAGGTGCGTGGAATTGGGTGGTGCGCCCGGCCGCTGAGGACTTGGTGGTTACGCTCAGCGGCCGGGCGGTTCGGAGGGAAGGCGGCCGAGCCATGCCTTCAACTCGTCGGCGGTCACAAGGGGCTTGCGTCCGTTGTAGACGGCGATGATGTCGCCCTTCGCGATGAGCGACTGCAATGTGCGGAGGCCGATGCCGACGGCGTCGGCGGCATCCTGGAGTGAGTAGGCGAGGCGTTCCATTTGTCAGTCCGCCTTGAGAAGGTCTTCGAGGGCTACCTCAAGGGCCTTGGCGATGTTCTCGAGCTCCTCGACCGTGAACTTCTGCGGCCGGTTGTCGAGCTTGTCGTGGAAGGTGGAGCGCGCGAGGCCGGCGGCCTTGTAGAGCTGCGCCTTCCGCATTCCCCGCTCTGCTGCGAGGCGGTTGATGTTCCGAGCGATGGCTTCGCTGCGGGACGGTTGCTTTGCTCCCATGTCTTCAATCTACTCCCATTTGGGAGGAAAGCAACAGGCCTGTAATTACTAAATCGACTTGTCTTATTCCCGCATGGGCTTGTTAGCTCCCGAAACGTAGCGTATGCTCCCATACATGGAGACCAACCACGGGAAGCTGATGCAGAGAGCGGTCCGGAAGCAGATCCGTATAGAGATCGCACTCCGGAACCTCAAGCCGGCCGACGTGGCTCGTTCAGCGGGGATGTATACGAGCACACTGAGCCGATACCTGAACGACTCACAGGACAAGCCATTGCCCTTTGAAGTCCTCGACGCGATCGCCGTCGCCCTAGACATGCTGCCCGAGCAGATCATCGCCAACGCGCGCGGGCTTCTCGATGACCTACGCAAGGAAGACGAGGAATAGACCCCAGACACAGAGGAAGGCCCCCGCGAGCATTTGCTTAGCTCCGGGGGCCTTTTCCTTGAGTGAGGGTCAGACGGGCATCGTCCGCATCATCGCGACTAGCACTTCCAGCGGCACTCCGAGCGAGTCCGCTATATCCGACAGCTCGGCAATGGACTTGGACCTCAGCCCTTCCATTCCTCGCCTCGCGCTCCCCGCGCTCTCCTCGATTGCTGCGACTGCGGCCATTGTCCGACGCACCGCCCTTTCCCCATGATCTAGCCTCTGGCAGACATCCTTCCCCCGATTGGAAGGCGTCCTCCCCGAAGTCCGAACGGCTGTCGGTTTAATTCGGTGAATTGATTAGAGATCGGCGTGACAGAACCGTCAACTGACAGACCTGTCTGTCTTTAAACGTTGCCCGCGGAAACATGCGGATCAGGTGCTGAAATTCCAAGCTACTACCCAGTTTTGTCAGGATTCATCCTCAGCCTGAGGGTTAGGCGGAAGCGAGAGGAGCGCCCCCATCTTCTCCATGGCCGCCTCGAGCTTGGGCAGGTTCGCGCGGCGGGTGTACTTGATCGTCATGGCCTCGGTGGTGTGCCCGACGATGTCCTTGATCGTGTGCATGGGGATGCCAGCCATGTCGAGGAGGTCCACCGTCGTGTGCCGCGAGCCATGGAGCACGACGTCGCCCGGCAGGCCCGCCTCTTCGAGGAGCTGGTGCCAGCGCGCCGAGACGTCGTCCGGCGACATCGCCGACCCATCCGGCTCCGTGAAGACCAGCCCCGGCCCGCGGCCCTGCATGTGCAGCGCGAGGATGGAGCGCAGCGGCTCGACGAGGGGGATCTCCCGGCCCTTCTGGACGTTGCCCTTGCGCGACTTGAGCGCGGACAGGTAGAGATTGCCGCCGACGTGCCGGTAGACGCGGGTCTTCGGCGCGTCCTCGAAGTTGGAGATCCGCTTGAGCTGCCACGAGAACAGCAGGGTCTCC
>JBQCDC010000379.1:0-4121 GCA_051961575.1 Marmoricola sp. | reverse complement strand
CTACTCGCAGATGGCGCCGATCACCACCTACGACGAGAAGAACACCGGGACGAACCTGCCTGCGCAGATCGAGATCTACTCGACGCCGGAACACTCGGGGAAGCCCGAGTACAAGTTCCTCTTCATGGCGAAGGGCGGCGGATCGGCCAACAAGTCGTACCTGTTCCAGGAGACCAAGGCGGTGCTGAACCCGACCCGCCTGCTGGAGTTCCTGGACGAGAAGATCCGCTCGTTGGGAACGGCCGCCTGCCCGCCGTACCACCTGGCGGTGGTGATCGGCGGAACCAGCGCGGAGTTCGCGCTGAAGACCGCCAAGTACGCGAGCGCCCACTACCTCGACGAGCTGCCGACGTCGGGCTCGATCGACGCGCACGGATTCCGCGACCTGGAGCTCGAGGAGCAGGTCTTCAAGCTCACGCAGTCGTTCGGGATCGGCGCTCAGTTCGGCGGCAAGTACTTCTGCCACGACGTGCGTGTGGTCCGCCTCCCCCGCCACGGCGCCTCGTGCCCGGTCGCCATCGCGGTCTCCTGCTCGGCCGACCGTCAGGCACTCGGCAAGATCACGCCCGAGGGCGTCTTCCTCGAGCAACTCGAGATGGATCCGGCTCAGTACATGCCCGACGCGGGTGTTGCCGAGGACATCGCGGGTGGCGAGGTGGTTGCTGTGGATCTGAACCGCCCGATGCCCGAGATCCTGGCTCAGCTGTCGCAGTACCCGGTCAAGACGCGACTGTCGCTGACCGGACCGCTCGTGGTGGCGCGCGACATCGCGCACGCCAAGATCAAGGATCTGCTGGATGCCGGCGGCGAGATGCCGTCGTATCTGAAGAACCACCCGGTCTACTACGCGGGGCCCGCCAAGACGCCTGAGGGCATGGCGTCGGGCTCGTTCGGGCCGACGACCGCAGGCCGCATGGATTCGTACGTGGACCAGTTCCAGGCGGCCGGCGGCTCGATGGTCATGCTGGCCAAGGGCAACCGCTCCAAGCAGGTGACCGAGGCGTGCGCCTCGCACGGTGGCTTCTACCTGGGCTCGATCGGCGGACCGGCTGCTCGGCTGGCGAAGGACTGCATCAAGAGCCAAGAGGTCATCGAGTACCCCGAGCTCGGGATGGAAGCGATCTGGAAGATCGACGTCGAGGACTTCCCCGCCTTCATCGTGGTCGATGACAAGGGCAACGACTTCTTCACCGATCCGGGCGGTTCCGTGACGGTTCCCTTGAGCGGGATCCGGGTGCGCTCCGCGGAGTAGTTGCGCCTCGCTCGTCGGAGGGGTCAAACT
Organism: Marmoricola sp.; assembly: GCA_051961575.1. Lineage (GTDB taxonomy): Bacteria > Actinomycetota > Actinomycetes > Propionibacteriales > Nocardioidaceae > Marmoricola. Next base: position 2,839 of record JBQCDC010000379.1, on the reverse strand, counting down.
CGAAACATCCGACGGATGGAGGGCATCGTGCACCCGGAACCTTCAGAACTCGCCACCATCCCGCTCTTCGCCGGTCTCGGCGAGGACAAGTTGGCTGCGATCGCTACCCACTTCGAGGTCATGGAGATCCCTAAGGGGAAGTCACCTGCCGAGTCCGGTCAGCACGGGTATTCGTTCTTCGTTCTCGCCGACGGGGCGGCTCGCGTTGAGGCCGATGGCGAGGTGGTGGAGCACCTCCAGCCGGGTTCGATGTTCGGAGAGATGGCCTTCTTCGCCCCCGACAGCCGCCGGTCAGCGACCGTGATCCCGGAGAGCGACCTTCGCGTGTTCTGGCTGTTCGGGACCGACTTCCTCGAGATGGAGCGCGACTACCCGGAGATCGCGCAGCGGGTCAGAGCCTCGTACGACGAGCGGCACGCTCGAGATGTCGCGCGGTCCGCGGAGTAGAAACTCCTCACCCACCCATTCCGCCGCGATTCGCTAGGAAGGCCGCGATCGGCGGAATAATGGCGGCGATCGCGGACATGATCACGGCCGCGGTCACCGAGAAGAGCCGGACCACGTTCCACGCCAGGATGATGAGGACGAAGCAGGTCCCCATCAGGAGGGTGTAAACGCGTCGTCTGCTCATGCTTCCGGCATACCTCGCAGGGTCAAATCTGAGAATCAGCGAAAGATCCGTACCGACGCTTGCGCTCGTGGCGCACTGGCTTCGATGCTGAGGCGAGAGGGAGGGCCCGAGAGGGTCCTACGAACGGGGATGCGCCATGTTCAGTGGCGGTATAGGCCAGAAGGTGCTGCGCGCCCGGCCATTGCGGATTGTTGTCGGCGGTCTTCTCCTGACCGCCCTCGGGGCCTTTGCGGGGGTCCAGTACGCCGACGCGGTCAGTGCGTCGCATCCGGCCGGTCAGCTTCCACACTGGCTGGCGGCGGTGACGCCGGCCGGGCAGCACGGTCCGGCGACAGCGTCAGAGGCCGCCAAGAGTCCTGCGTTGAGCTCCGCGCGCCCTTCGGTCGCGGCGCGACTTGCCACCGGCGCGGTGACGACTATCAGTTGCGGTCAGGTCATCAAAGCGAGCACGACGCTCATGGGAAGCCTGGTCTGCCCGGGCAATGCCGTCGCTCTCACGTTGGCCGGTACGAGTGTCACGCTCAACCTCAACGGATTCGCCGTCATCTCCAACGACGTCAACCAGGCAGGGTCGGGGAGCGTCGGCATCCTCGTCACCGGTACGAGCGACACCCTCGAGAAGGGGACGGTGTTCGGCTTCGACCAGGCGGCGATCCAAGTCGGCAGCACCGGGTTCGGCGCGACGCCATCGAAGGACACCGTGACCAACATGCTGGGCGAATACAGCACCGGGCAAGGGATCGAGGTCGGCTTCGCCAACGCGGTAACGGTTTCGAACTCCATGGGCGTGTACAACGCAGGGTCCGGCATCTTCGATGAGGGCACTGGCACCGTGCTGACCGGCGACCACGCGTCCGGAAACTACACGGGCTTCGACGAAGAGGGATTCCGCACCACCCTCAAGGGCAACTTCGCGACCAGCAACGGAGCGAACGCAGCGCCCAACGGGTACAACAGCGCCGGGTTCTTCGTCATTGGAGACACGACGATGATCGGAAACGTCGCCACCGACAACTACTTCCTGGGCATCGACAACTACGCCGGCGGCGCGATCGACGGCGGCGGCAACCTAGCCCACGGGAACGACTTCTACCCGACCACGAACCCGACGAACTACCCGATCCAGTGTCAGGGGATCACCTGCGGTTGAGCGCCTACCCGTTGAAGTGACGCCAGGATCCTTCGGAGACGACCTCGACGTCACCGTCGACCACCTTGATCGCGCTGTCGTCGTCGATCGCGTACGCGTGGTTCCCCAACGTCGACGCCCACCTCTCGGCGTCAGCCATGGAGTTCTCGGGCAGGTCGACGTGATCGAGGTGGGGGAAGATTGAGAAGTCCACCAAGGAGAGCGTCTCGTCAGTGCCGCTCGGCGGCTGCCATTCGACGAAGTCTGCGCCGATCCGCGGGGTCAGCACCATGCTTCCAGCGCTGAGGCCGACCCATACCGTGCTCTCCAGTGACGGCAGGAGGTTGGCGAGACCGGACTGACGCATCCAGTGGCATAGGTAGAGCGCGTCGCCGCCGTTGACAAGCAGGGCATCAGCCTCGCGTACCCACGAGGTCCACCGTTGCGGATCGATGCTGGGCAGTGCGGTGAGCTCAAGTACTCCGACCGACCGCCAGCCCAGATCGGTCATGTGCAAAGGGGACTGCCCACTGATGAAGCGCCATGCGCCGGCGGGAGTGTTCGACGGGTGCCCGTAACCTGCGGTCGGGATGCACAACGCGGTTGACTGCTCGATCGGCTTGCCCAGCAACTCGACCAGAGCCGCGCGGATGCTTGGGTTTTGGACACCAGCTGAGGTCAGCAGCAGCTTCATGTGGTTCTTCCTCTCCCTGGGGATACCAGGCGTTCATCAGGGTAGGCGGAGGTTGCGACGCTGATGCCCGAGCGGCGGCAATCAGGACACCCTTGCCGCGCCACTTCCGGCCCTCGATACTGGCGGGCATGGCTCGAGTCCGTCGCTTCGTCGCGGTGAGCGTCGCGTTCTCGATCGCGGCGTTGACGGGTGCTTGCGGTGGTGCGCCCACGCCGATCAAGCCGTTCGAGATCAAGATGCCCAACCTCATCGGTATGTCTCATCAGGCCGCTGAGCGAATCCTGCGGGCTGACGGAGTCTTCGATTGGGCGGAGCCAACCCGGGCGACCCGTTCGAGTCCGCCAGGCACCGTAATCGCGCAGAGCCCGCGGACGGGCGACTTGAT
>JBQCDC010000378.1:0-2450 GCA_051961575.1 Marmoricola sp. | reverse complement strand
CCTTGGCTCGGCCTGCCATGATCACTGCTGCGCATTGGGGGCAATGATAGGGAGCGACCGCATGCACGTATCGGCGCTGACGTGGATCGTCACGGTCGCCGTGACCGTCACCCTCCTCGCCGTGGACGTCTTCGTTCTCGGGCGTCGTCCCCACGAACCGTCGCGCCGCGAGCTCGTCGTCGCACTCACCGGTTATGTCGCCCTCGCGGTCGTCTTCGGGCTGGGGGTCTGGATGGCCTGGGGCGGCCAGCGCGGCGGTGAGTTCTTCGCAGGCTGGTTGACCGAGTACTCGCTGTCGGTCGACAACCTCTTCGTGTTCCTGATCCTGATGGCGCGCTTCGACGTTCCGCGACAGCTCCAGCAGTCGGCCCTGATGGTCGGCATCGTGGTGGCGCTGGTGTTCCGCGGCCTCTTCATCGGCGTGGGAGCAGCCGCGATCAACGCCTTCAGCTGGGTCTTCTATCTCTTCGGTGCGTTCTTGGTCTACACCGCGGTATCGCTGCTCAAGGATCACGACGAGGAGCAGGCCGACGAGCCCTCGCGGGTGGTCAGGTGGGTGCAGAGCAAGATCCCGATGACCGAGGACTGGCATGGGCCACACTTCTTCGCACGCGTGGACGGACGCAAGCTGGCCACGCCGATGCTGCTCGTCGCGGTCGCGCTCGGAACGACCGACCTGCTCTTCGCACTCGACTCGATCCCGGCGATCTACGGCCTGACGGACCAGGCCTATCTGGTGTTCGCCGCGAACGTCTTCGCGCTGATGGGCCTACGACAGCTGTACTTCCTGCTCGGCGGCATGCTCGAGCGGCTGCACTACTTGTCCTACGGCCTGAGCTTCCTGCTGGCGTTCATCGGCGTGAAGCTGGTGCTGCATGCGCTGCACGAGAACTCGCTGCCGTTCCTCAACGGTGGCGACCCCGTCCACGGCGCCCCCGACGTGTCGACGGCGCTGTCGCTCGCGGTGATCGTCGGAACGATGACCATCACCGTCGTCGCCAGCCTCCTCCGCGAGCGCCGCGAGGTTTCGTGACGTCGGCGGTCGAGTGCCGCCGAAGGCGGCGTATCGAGACCTCGTCAACCTCCGGAGGTTGAGGAGCGGCGGGAGGCCGCGTCACGAAACCATGCTCGCGTAAGTCCTCGGTGCAGACTGCTCACGAAGGGCATCACGTTCACTCGGGGAAGGGGCCACTCCATGCCGTTGACTCCCGCTGAGCTCACCGACCTTTGGCAAAGGCGATGGCCGGGATTGCGCCCAATAGGTCACGAGTTCAAATGGTGCGAAGTCGACCGGTGGGTAAGGTTCCACAGCCTCTCGGACTCGAAGCGCTACGCCGACACCCCAGACGAGTCCGCCGAAATCCTCCGACGCCACCTGACAGTCCTGCGAGAACTTGCGGGGCTGGAGGACGCCGAGTTGACGGTTGCTTTAACCAACTGGTCGGACGACGCCAACGAGCGGCCTGGGCCGCCTTACGTCGGTCTGGTCAGTGAGTACTGGACCTCGGTCGCGGTCGATCCGGAGGATCCTGAGAGTGCTTGGGCGCACTTGTACCTCTCGAGCGCGGCACTGCCGGGCGATGGGCTACGTCGGTTGCTTCTGCTTGTTGCCGACGACGAGCTCGGCAACGTCATGATCTTCGATGCGTCCCTCGACTGGATCTACCATCCGTACGACGGTGGATCTGATGTGTTGCTACAGACCTCAACCGAGCGGGACCGCCTCAAAGCCGCGCATCGCGATTGGCTTTCGATCGATCCAAGCGGCCTCTGAAGAACCAGAGCCCCTGTTTCAGAACGTCGAGCCGTCACTGCTTGCGCATAGTGACGGCTCGATCGTGAGAAGTGACCGCTCGCGCTAGTCCTCGGTGGAGACGGCCTGTCCGGCGGAGATGAGGTCCATGATGCCGCCGTCGGCGAGCGTGGTGGTGTCGCCCACCGTCCGCTTCTCGGCGACATCACGCAGCAACCGGCGCATGATCTTGCCAGACCGCGTCTTCGGGAGCTCGGGGACGATCATGATCGCCTTGGGCTTCGCGATCGCGCCGATTTCCTTGCGGACGTGGTCGGAGAGGTCCTTCTCGATGTGCTCGCCGGGTTCGACGCCGTTGCGCAGGATGACGTAGGCGACCACGGCCTGGCCGGTGTCGGGATCGGTCGCACCGACCACGGCGGCCTCGGCGACGGCCGGATGCGAGACCAGGGCCGACTCGATCTCCGTCGTGGAGAGTCGGTGGCCCGAGACGTTCATGACGTCATCGACGCGGCCCAGCACCCAGATGTCGCCGTCCTCGTCCTTCTTCGCGCCATCACCGGCGAAGTAGTAGCCCTTGTCGGCGTAGGTCTTCCAGTAGGTCTCCTTGAACCGTTCCGGGTCACCCCAGATGGTGCGGAGCATCGAGGGCCATGGCTGGGTGAGGACGAGGTACCCGCCGGATCCGTTGGGCACG
>JBQCDC010000377.1:0-2498 GCA_051961575.1 Marmoricola sp. | reverse complement strand
CCGGCCGGGATCGGGGGCGTCTGCTCCATGATCTCCGAGATGGGCATCCGCTGCTCGCGGCGCACGGCCATGAAGATGCGCGGCATCACCGGGAAGTGGAACGCCATGTGGCACTCGTCGCCCACCCATTGGCCGGACTCGTCGTGGGTGCCGCCGAAGTACTCGACGACGTCCGTCGGCCACTGGTTCGCCTCGCAGAGCAACACCCGCCCGGGGTAGTTGTCGTCGACGAAGCGCCGGACCTTCTTGAGGAACTCGTGCGTCTGCGGCAGGTTCTCGCCGTTGGTGCCCTCGCGGATGTACAGATACGGAACCGCGTCGAGCCGGAAGCCGTCGATGCCCATCTCGAGCCAGAACGACATCGCGTCCAGCATCGCGTCGTGCACCTTCGGGTTCTCGAAGTTCAGGTCGGGCTGGTGGGAGAAGAAGCGGTGCCAGAAGTACTGCTGCCGCTCGGGGTCCCAGGTCCAGTTGGACGGCTCGGTGTCGACGAAGATGATGCGCGCGTCCTGGTAGGGCTCGTCGGAGTCGGACCACACGTAGAAGTCGCCGTAGGGGCCGGTGGGATCGGCCCTGCTCTCCTGGAACCACGGGTGCTGGTCGCTGGTGTGGTTCATGACGAAGTCGATGATCACGCGGATCTGTCGCTTGTGCGCCTCGGTGACGAACTCGGCGAAGTCCTCGATGGTCCCGCACTCCGGCAGGATGCCCGTGTAGTCGGAGACGTCGTACCCGCCGTCGCGCAGGGGCGAGGTGAAGAACGGTGGCACCCAGAGGCAGTCGACGCCGAGCCACGACAGGTAGTCGAGCTTCTCGATCATCCCGCGGAAGTCACCGACTCCGTCGCCGTTGGAGTCGTTGAAGCTGCGGACCAGGACCTCGTAGAATACGGCGGTCTGGAACCACTCGGGTTCGCGATTGACGGGAACGGCCGTCATGAGGATCGCCTGACGCTGAGGATGTGCGCGGGCTCGCCGGACGGGTCGAGGCGGACGTAGTTGTCGACGCCCCAGTGCCAGGTCTGCCCGGTGAGCAGGTCGTCGACGTCGAAGGTGTCGGACCAGTCCATCCCGAGTGCGGGGAGGTCGAGGTGGACCATCGACTCTCGAGTGCCGTGGGGGTCGAGGTTGACCGCGACGATGACGATGTCGTCGCCAGCGGTCTTCGAGAACACCAGGACGCTGTCATCGTCGGCGCGGTGGATCTGGAGATCGCGCAGTTGCTGCAGCGCCGGGTGGGCGCGACGGATCTCGTTGAGACGCGTGAGGTAGGGCGCCAGCGAACGTCCCTCGGCCTCGGCCCCCGCCCAGTCGCGCACCCGGATCTGGTACTTCTCCGAGTCCAGGTACTCCTCGCTGCCGGGGCGCAACGCCACGTGCTCGAAGAGCTCGAAGCCCGCGTACACGCCCCAGCTCGGCGATCCGGTGGCGGCGAGCACCGCCCGGATCTTGAAGGCCGGCGGACCGCCGTACTGCAGGAAGGCGTGCAGGATGTCGGGGGTGTTGACGAAGAAGTTCGGGCGCAGCACGTGGCTGGTCTCGCGCGCGACCTCCGTCAGGTAGGACTCCAGCTCGGGCTTGTTGTTGCGCCAGGTGAAGTACGTGTAGCTCTGGTGGAAGCCGACGGCCGCCAACGCCTGCATCATCGGCGGAATCGTGAACGCCTCGGACAGGAACAGCACATCCGGGTCGGTCGCACGAATCCGGTCAAGGAGGTCGTCCCAGAACCCGAGCGGCTTCGTGTGCGGGTTGTCGACCCGGAAGATGCGCACGCCGTGCGCCATCCAGAGGCGCAGGATCCGCTCGGACTCGTCGAGGAGGCCGTCATAGTCCTGGTCGAAGTTGATCGGATAGATGTCCTGGTACTTCTTGGGCGGGTTCTCGGCGTAGGCGATGGTTCCGTCGGCGCGCGTGGTGAACCAGTCCGGATGTGTCGCCACCCAGGGGTGGTCCGGCGCCGCCTGCAGCGCGAAGTCGAGGGCGACCTCGAGCCCCAACCCCCGTGCGGTCGAGACGAAGTGGTCGAAATCCTCGAACGTGCCGAGGTCCGGGTGGATCGCGTCGTGACCACCCAAGCGCGAACCGATCGCCCAGGGCGAGCCGACGTCGGTGGGAGCCGGTTCCAGCGTGTTGTTGCGGCCCTTCCGGTTGATCTCGCCGATCGGGTGGATGGGCGGCAGGTAGACGACGTCGAACCCCATCGCCGCGACCGCGGGGAGGCGCTCGGCGGCTGTTCGCAGGGTGCCGCTGACTACGGACCCACCCTCGATGACCGCGCCTTCCGAGCGCGGGAAGAACTCGTACCAGCTCGAGAACAGTGCGCGCTCACGAGCGACCTCCAGGGGCGCTTCGGCGCTGCTCTGCAGGAGATCGCGCAGGGGGTATTCGTCGACGATCGCGGCCAGTTCGGGTGACTCGACGACCGCGAGCCGCACCTCCACCGGACGGGACTGGTCCGCCAGCGCGGTCACCGCGTCCCGCACGACGTTTCGAGCGTCC
>JBQCDC010000376.1:0-2280 GCA_051961575.1 Marmoricola sp. | reverse complement strand
CCTCCGACTACGCGCGGACTCGTGAGCAGTTCGGCCGCCCGATCGGAACGTTCCAGGCAGTCTCGCAGCGCCTGGCCGACGGGTACATCGACAACCTGGGCCTGCGGATGTCGCTGCAGCAGGCTCTGTGGCGACTCAGCGCGGGCCTTCCGTCCGCCAAGGAGGTCTCGAGTGCGGCGATCTGGGCGGCGGACGCCGGGCATCGGATCGCGCACACGACCGTGCACGTGCACGGTGGGGTCGGGATCGACCTGGACGGCGAGGCGCACCGCTTCTTCGCCAACGCCAAGGTCAACGAGTTCGTGATCGGTGGGGCGACCGCTCACGCGCTGAGCATTGGTCGCGAGTTCGCTCACGCGTGAGCACGGTTCGGGACCTGCTGCTTCGGCAGGCCGACTCGGATCGCGTCGCGGTTCGATGGCGCGAAGACGGGCTCATCCGTGAGCTGACGTGGCGTGACTACGTGGCGGCCTCAGCCCGGCTGGCCTCGCTGCTCGAGGCGCGCCTCGATCCTGCGCTGCCGCCTCATGTCGGTGTGCTGCTGCCCAATGCGATCGGTATGGCGTTGCATCTGGCCGCAGCTGGGCTCGGTGGTCATGTTCTGGTCGGGCTGAACGACACTCGTCGTGGCGAGGCACTGGAGGCCGATATTCGGAAGGCGGACTGCCAGTTTGTCATCGATAGCGACGAGTTCGCCCTCGAGGCGCTGGCCGCCCCGGAGGTTGAGGAGCGCGAAGCGCGTCACGAAACCACCCCCGACTCCCTGTTCATGCTGATCTTCACCTCCGGCACCAGCGGAAACCCCAAGGCCGTGCGGATCACCCACGACAAGGTCGTCTACCCGGGTAAGTACCTGACCGAGCGGCTGGGGCTGACAGCCGACGACGTCTTCTACGTCTCCATGCCGATGTTCCACTCGAACGCCGTGATGGCGGGTTGGGCTCCTGCGCTGACGCTGGGCGCGCCGTTCGCCGTCGCGTCGTTCAGTGCCAGCCGATTCCTGCCCGACGTTCGTGACTTCGGTGCGACCTTCGCGAACTACGTGGGGAAGCCGTTGGCCTACGTGCTCGCCACGCCGACTCACCCGGACGACGCGGACAACCCCCTGCGCCTGGTCTTCGGGAACGAGGCGGGCGCTCGCGACATCGCAGCCTTCGGCGAACGGTTCGGGTGCTACGTCGTCGACGGCTTCGGATCGACCGAGAACGCGGTCGTGGTCACGCGCGTTCCCGGGACACCGGCCGGTTCGCTGGGGCGCGGACTCGAGGGCGTCGCGATTCTGGATCCTTCGACGGGTGAACCCTGTCCGCCTGCGGAGTTCGACGCGGCGGGACGCGTCACCAATCTCGACGAGTGCACGGGCGAGTTGGTCAACACGCTCGGCACCGGTCAGTTCGCCGGCTACTACAACGACCCCGACGCAACCGCCGAGCGGATGCGCGGCGGGAGGTACTGGAGCGGTGACCTTGCCTACGCCGATGCTGACGGCTGGATCTACTACGCGGGCCGAACCAGCGACTGGCTGCGCGTGGACGGCGAGAATCTGGCCGCTGCGCCGATCGAGGCCATCCTGCTGAGACATCCAGCGATCAGTCAGGCGGCGGTCTACGCGCTGCCGGATCCGCTGGCCGGTGACCAACTGGCGGTGGCGCTGGTGCTGACGGACGACATCACTCCCGCCGACTTCGGGGTCTTCCTGGCGGCGCAGTCCGATCTCGGAACCAAGGCCTGGCCTTCGGTCGTCCGCATTCTCGACGAGCTACCGCGAACGGCGACCAACAAGGTTCTCAAGCGGGAGCTGCGAGCGGAGGGGGTGCCTTCCGCTGGCGCATGGATGCGGGCGCCCCGCACGCAGGTATACGTCACGCAGGACTGATGTTCTGGTTGAGCGCGAAGACGTTGGTGGGATCGACGCGCCGCTTGAGCTCGACGAGCCGCTTCCAGTTCGGTCCGTAGGCCTGACGGACTCGACCGGCACCCTCGTCGCCAAGGTGATTCACGTAGCCACCACCCGCCGACCAGGGCTGGAGCCTCGCCAGTGCGTCTCGGGTCCAACACTTGTGGGGCTCGCCGGGATCGGAAGGGTCCGGCCACATCGCCACGACGGTCGCCATCGACGCGGCGCCACGATGACGGAACGCCGTGGCGTCCTCGGGGATGCGGCTCATCACGCCGCCCGTCACGCGAAGCAACGTCTGGGACAGGGGTGAGGTCGCGGCTTCGGCGATCGACACGAACGCGTCGATTCCGGAGTCATCGAGCGGATCGAGCCACTCGCCG
>JBQCDC010000375.1:0-4198 GCA_051961575.1 Marmoricola sp. | reverse complement strand
CTCGTCGGTACGTATGACAGCGCAAGGTGAAGGGAGCACCCGCATGAGCACCACCACCCCCGTGAAAAGGGCCCGCCGCGAGAGCGACATCGAAGGCCGCGACAGCGTCGGCATGTACCTCGACGAGATCGCTCGGACGCCTCTTCTGGACGCGATCACCGAGGTCGAGCTTGCCAAGACCATCGAGGCCGGCCTGTTCGCTCAGAACCTCCTCGACGAGGGCCGCGTCGGCCGCCGCAAGGGCGGCGCTCCCGGGTACGCGACCGAGGAAGAGCTGCGGTGGCTCGTGGACGAGGGCGAGCGGGCAGTCCAGCAGTTCATCAAGGCGAACCTCCGCCTGGTGGTCTCGATCGCCCGCAAGTACGGCCGCAGCCAGATGCCGATCCTCGACCTGGTCCAGGAGGGCAACACCGGTCTGATCCGTGCGGTCGAGAAGTTCGACTACGCCAAGGGCTACAAGTTCTCCACCTACGCCACCTGGTGGGTTCGCCAGGCGATCACGCGCGGCATCGCGCAGCAGGCACGCGTCGTTCGCCTCCCCGTCCACGTCGTCGAGGAGCTCAACCAGGTCAGCAGTGCACGCCGCAGCCTGGAGCGCGTCCTCGGCCGCGACCCGGAGCCCGAGGAGATCGCCGCGGAGCTCGGGATGGAGGAGAGCCGCGTCGTCGACCTGCTCTCGTGGGGTCGCGACCACGTCAGCCTGGACACGCCGCTCGATGAGGACGGTGGCACGTCGCTGGGCGACCTGATCGCCAGTGAGGGAACCCCCGGCCCCGACGCCACGGTGATCGACAGCGATGCCCGCGACCGTCTGCTCTCCCTCGTCGCCAACCTGGACGAGCGTTCGGCGGACATCATCCGCTCGCGCTATGGGCTCACCGACGGTCGCCAGCACAAGCTGAACGACATCGGTGCCCGTTACGGGATCTCCGCCGAGCGGGTCCGCCAGCTCGAGCGGGAGGCGATCGCCAAGCTTCGCGGGATCGCGGACCCCGACCTAGCTGCCTGATCGCACCAGATCGTCGAAGACCTCGCCGACCCTCGCGGCGAGGTCTTCGCGCGTTCCGGTGTTCTCGATGAGGTGGGTCGCAATGGCACGACGAGCCTCGCGCGACGCCTGAGCAGCGATACGAGCTCGCGCCTCGTCCTCGGTCCATCCCCGATCGCGCACCATGCGCTCGATCTGCTCCTCCACCGGCGCGTCGACCACCACCACCGCGTCGAACCCGTCGGTACGACCACCCTCCGCCAGCAGCGGCAGGTCGTGCACGACGACGGCATCCTTCGGCGCCTGCTCCTCGAGCTCGACGATCCGGAGGAACACCAGCGGGTGCACGATGCCCTCGAGCCGTTTGCGCGCCGCTTCGTCGCTGAACACGATCGAGGCGAGCTTGGGGCGATCGATCGCGCCGTCCTGGTTGAGGATCTCCTCGCCGAACTCCTCGACGACCTGAGCGAAGCCCGGCGTGCCCGGCTCGACCACCTCGCGCGCGATCGCGTCGGCGTCGATGACGACCGCGCCGTGCGAGCGCAGGAACTCCGAGACCGTGCTCTTCCCCATCGCGATTCCGCCGGTCAGTCCCACGCGCACCATGATGCGAGGATAAGGCGGCCATGACCGAGCCCTATGCCCGCGGTGACCGAGTAGCCCTCGCCGTCCCAGGATCAGTGGCTTACGTACGGGCAGTCATCGGGCTGCTGGCCGCCGGGATCGTGCCGATCCCGCTCGATCCGAAGCTCACCGCCAACGAACGGGCGGGCCTGTTCGCGGACCTGCAGCCGACGGCGATCATCGAGAGCCAGACCGAGATCGACGCTCTGGCCGCGAGCTATCCCCTCGGGCTGCCGCTGGCTCGCCCCATGCACGTCACCAGCGGCACGACAGGGCGGCCCAAAGGCGTGTGGTCCGGGGTGCTCGATCCTTCCGCTGCGGCTGCCCTGGTGGCCGAGGAGCGCGATCTCTGGGGCTTCACCGCCGACGATGTGAACCTGGTGCTGTCGCCGCTGCACCACTCGGCGCCGTTGCGGTTCGCGATGGGCACGATGCTCGCCGGCGGAGACGTCGTCGTGCCAGGGCCGTTCGACGTCGAGGCGATCACCGACGCGATCGACCAGCACCGGCCGACCACGATGTTCTGCGTGCCGGCGCATCTACAGCGTCTCTTCGCCTTCTGGGACGAGATCGGTACGCCGGATCTCTCGTCGTTTCGACTCGTCGCCCACGCGGGTGCCCCTTGTCCGGAGGCACTGAAGCGACGTCTGATCGACGCCTTCCCTGCCGGTTCGACCTGGGAGTTCTACGGATCGACCGAAGGTCAGTTCACGGCCTGCCGCAGCGAGGAATGGCTGCAGCGACCGGGCACACTCGGACGCGCACGACCCGGTCGCACCATGACCGTCGACCCCGACGGAACGCTCTGGTGCACAGTCCCCGACTACGCCCGCTTCGAGTACTTCGGCGCACCCGAGAAGACGGCGGCGGCGTGGCGCGAAATGCCGTCCGGTCCTGCGTTCACCGTCGGCGACCTCGGCAGGATCGACGACGACGGCTACGTCTACCTCGACGGGCGACGCGTCGACCTGATCATCAGCGGCGGGGTGAACGTCTACCCGGCCGAGGTGGAGCAGGTCCTCGAGCGGGTTGACGGCGTCACGGAGATCGCGGTCTTCGGCCGCGCAGATGCGGAGTGGGGTCAGCGCGTGTGCGCTGCCTACGCGGGACCCGCGACCGAAGACGAGCTGCGTGCCTTCGCGCGAGCGAACCTCGCGCCCGCGAAGCGGCCGAAGGAGTACGTGCGAGTCGCTGCCTTGCCACGTACAGCGACGGGCAAGGTGCTGCGCCGCACTCTGGGCGCTACGACGTCGGAACGGTGATCGTGAGCGGCGCCGAGTAGGTGCCGATGTCCCACCAGCCCTGCACCGGGAACAGCCAGATCTTGTAGGTGTGTCCGGGCTGCCCACCGAGCGTCGTCGAGGTGCCGGTGACGAATCGCTTCATTCCGTAGCCACCGGTGCCCACGTCCTGAGCCACGATGTCCATCGAGCTCGCGTAGTCGACCGATGACCACGACACGCTCACGCCGCTGCTGGCGGTCGCGGTCAACGTGGGCGTGGGGGCGTAGGAGCCGGCGTTGACGGAGGCGTCTGCGGGAGTGGCACCCGACGGGAGCCCGAGTTGCGCCAGGGCGCCGGCCACCGAGGCGGCCTCGATCTTCTCTCCACTGGTGGTGAGGTGCACGCCATCGAAGGTGTCGGTGTGCTCGTTGAGCTGGGGAATCCCCGTGGCCACCACGCGAGCCCTGGGCTGGTCGAGCTCGGTCGCCAGCGAGGTCAGCGCGGAGTCGTAGTCGGAGAGGCCCGTCCCCCAGGTCTCGCCGTATTCGGCCAGCACGATCGAGACACCTGGGTCGGCACGGCGAGCCGCCTGGATCTGGGTGCGCCAGGTGTCGATGAGCTGCGGGATGGTCGCCGCGGACGTGCGCAGGTCGTTGAAACCGATCAGCCCGACGATCGCATCCGGGCGATAGGTGCCCGCCAGCTGCGAGATCGTCCAGACCGGCTTGGTCAGGGTCATTCCGGCGACGGCCGCATGCGCGGTGTCGAAGTTCGGGTCGCGGTACTCAGTGCTCGTGGTCGAGTAGCCCGGGTAGGTGAAGACCGTGTTCATCGGGCCGACGAAGTCGACGTTGTTGCCCCCGGCCTGAAGCCCCTGCCACAGCCGGTAGCGCCAGGTGTAGTGGGCGGAGGTGCCTTGGGTGATGGAGTCGCCGTAGAGCATGATCCTGGTCGGTGTCGACGCGGTGACGGCGCCCGCGGGCGCACCGAACGTGAGCAGGCTGGCAACCACGGCGAGCGTCGCTATGGGCGCACAGGCGCGCCGGATCCACGAGGCCATCGTCCCTCCCAAGACATCGGCAACTTCCCCGCGCCTGACGCTACGGCGAACCTGCTGGGCCCCGTGGAAAAACCAGGAAAATACTGCGGAAAGCAGCAGCGGCGGCCACCCCTCCGGGTGACCGCCGCTGCGATGTTCGAGCATGAGCTCAGTTGTTGCCTGTGAGCTTCTCGCGAAGAGCCCGGAGTGCCTCGTCGCTGGCCAGCGAGCCCCCGGCCTCCTCGGTGCCCTCGCTCGAGTACGTGGTCGCCTCGCCAGCCTCGACGTCCGCCTTCTTGGCGTCGGCCTGCTGCTTGACGTGCT
>JBQCDC010000374.1:0-9313 GCA_051961575.1 Marmoricola sp. | reverse complement strand
TTGTTGTGGGGTCGTGCGGGGGGGGGGGGGGGGGGGGGGGTCCCCCGCCCCGCCCGCGCCCCCGACACTCGCCGGTGGTGGGGGGGGGGGGGCCCCCCCCCCCCCCCCACGACGACGATCAACAGCACCAGATAGCCCTGAAAGCCCTTTCCTCACCAGCATCTGACGCCTGGGCTGTCGACACGACCGCCACCGATGCCACCACTACCGCACCGCTCGCGACCGCAACCTTGAACCACCGTGCCATCTGACTGCTCCCCTCTCGATGACCACGTCGGGTGACGTGATTTCGAGGGGCGAATAGCCGGGCGGAGGCGCCTCAAAACGGTGCTGATGCGACCTGTGGAGAACTCAGGTTCGTCGACGCCGAGGCGCTGGCTGGCAGCGCGGGCAGAAGTACGACGAGCGGTTCATGAAGGCGACGCGTCGGATCGGCGTGGCGCATCGGGCGCAAGGGCGACCCTCTTGTCCGTAGGCGTCGAGGGATCGGTCGAAGTAGCCGCTCTCGCCGTTCACGTTGACGTAGAGCGCATCGAACGATGTGCCGCCCTGCGCGAGCGCGGACGTCATCACTGCGCGGACCTCCTCGAGCAGCAGGCGCACCTGCGGCCTCGTCAGAGCGGATCCGGGTCGCTCGCCGTGGATCCGAGCGCGCCACAGACCCTCGTCGGCATAGATGTTGCCGACGCCTGAGATGACTGTCTGGTTGAGAAGAATCCGCTTGATGCCCGAGGCCGAACGCCGCGCCCGGGCGACGAAGAGGTCGTCGTCGAACGTGGGGTCGAGCGGGTCGAGCGCGATGTGCGCGATCTCGGAGGGCACCAACGCGCCCCCAGGCGACAGAGCCAGTCCACCGAACATCCGCTGGTCGACGAAGCGCAGCTCGAGGGGTTTCGTGACGGCGCTTCGCGCCTCCTCAACCTCCGACAGCAGGAAGCGCACGCGTAGGTGACGCTCGGCCGGAGCATCCGGCGTCTGCACGAGCATCTGCCCACTCATGCCGAGATGAACCAGCATCGCATCGCCGGACGAAGGATCATCCAACGCCAGCCACAGGTACTTGCCGCGCCGACGCGCAGCCACGAAGGTGCGTCCGACGAGCCCGGCGGCGAAGTCGTCGGGGCCGGCGAGATGGCGCCGAACGGGACGGGGATGAAGGACGTCGACGTGCGCGATCGGTCGCCGCAGCACGTGGGACTCGAGGCCTCGACGGACGACCTCGACTTCGGGAAGCTCAGGCATCCAGCGGATACAGCTCCGCGTAGGCGGTCTCGGCCGCCTGCTGCTCGGCCTCCTTCTTCGACCGGCCGACACCCTGGCCATAGAAACCCGTCGCGACCTGCACTCGCGCAGTGAAGACCTTCGCGTGGTCGGGGCCCTCGTCCGTGATCACGTAGGTGGGCGAGCCGAGCTCACGCTCGGCACACAGCTCCTGGAGGCTGGTCTTCCAATCGAGGGCGGCGCCGAGATCGGCGGCTCGCGCCAGCAGGGGGTCGAAAAGGCGGTGGATCACCGGGGCCGCGTACGCATAGCCCTCGCCCTCGGGCGCCGAGAGGTAGATCGCGCCGATCAACGCCTCGACCGTGTCGGAGAGGATCGACGCCTTGGCGCGACCGCCGGTCGACTCCTCGCCTTTGCCGAGATAGATCGAGGCGCCCACACCGATGGTCTCCGCCACCTGTGCCAGTGCGCGCGCGTTGACGACCGCGGCGCGCAGCTTGGCGAGCCGACCTTCGGAAAGGTCGGGATGAGTGCGGTAGAGCGTCTCGGTGATGACGACGCCTAGCACCGAGTCCCCGAGGAACTCGAGGCGCTCGTTGGTAGGCAACCCACCGTTCTCGTAGGCGTACGAGCGGTGGGTCAGGGCGAGTTCCAGCAGGTCGGCGTCCAACTGGGGATCGCCGAGCGCTGCTCTTAGCTCTGCGTGGTTGGCGCCGTCAGCGTGCGCCACCGGCACGGATGTGTTCAGAGAACCTGACGACGATCCGCGCGGGCACCGTACTGGCCACACGTCGGGCAAGCGCGGTGCGGCAGGTGCTTGGCACCGCAGGCGGGGTTGCTGCAGGTCACCAAGGACGGCAGGGTCGCCTTCCACTGCGAACGGCGGTGGCGCGTGTTGCTGCGCGACATCTTCCGCTTCGGAACAGCCACGATTACTCCTCGGTCACGTACCTAGGCAGGTACAGGTCTCGTCAAAACTCAGTCGGTCAGGTCGGTCAACGCCGCCCAACGCGGGTCAATCGGTTCTGCGTGCTGGTGGTTCGGATCGTCGGCCAGCCGCTCCCCACATTCGGGGCAGAGGCCGGGGCAGTCGTCAGAACACAACGGCTGGAACGGAAGTGCAAGCACCACCGCATCCCGCAGCAATGGCTCCAGGTCGATCAGATCGCCCTCGAGCCGGCGGACATCGAGCTCGTCATCCAGTTCGGACGAGCTCTCGGCTCCTCCGTCGTCGTAGACGAACAGCTCTTGGAACCGCACGTCGACGCTGTCTTCGATCGGATCCAAACACCGAACGCACTCACCCACGAGATCGGCCTGAGCCGACCCGGTGACGAGCACACCCTCCATCACAGCCTCCAGGCGCAGATCCAGTTGGATCGGCGAACCCTCGGGGACGGTCAGGACTTCGATGCCCAGCTCTGCGGGGGCTGCCTCCGTCAGCGATACCTCGCGCTGCGACCCCGGGCGGCGGCCGAGCTCGCGTGTATCGAGCACGAACGGCGCTCTCGGGTCGAGACTGCGCAAGGTGTCACATCCGTTGACGACTCCTACAGAACCTTCAGGATCTTACCGGCCGGTGCCACCACGGGGCAAAACGCGGATCTCGATACACCGCGCAGCGCGCGGCACTCGATCAACGACTCAGTCGCGGCGGAGGTGTTGCGGGAGGGTGATGTTCTCGACGTCGCTGTCGTCGGCGAGGCCGTGGACGACGCCCTCCATGAGCCGGGCGCGTCCGCGCCGGACGGCCTCCAGCGTCCGCTCGAGCGTAAGCTCGAAGTTGGCGAGGTTCTCCTCGATATAGGCGTCGGTCTCGCGCTTGAGCTCGTCGGCGCCACGCCGCGCAGACGCCGTCATCTCATCCGCGCGCTCCTGCGCCAGCTTGTAGACGTCGGTGTCGGAGACCAACGCCTCACGCTCAGCCTGGGCCTGACGGAGCAGCTCCTCGGCCTCGTCGCGGCTGGCCGTGACCACCTCGTCCGCCGTGTCGACGACCGTTGCAGCATGACCCAGTGTGTTGTCGATCGACAGATCAAGGGCGTCGATCACAGCGGAGATCTCTGCGCGATTGATCACTGCCGACGCTGACATCGGCATCGTGCGAGCGTTCGCGACGAGACTTCGCAAGGCGTCGAGGTGGACGTCAATGTCCTGCCGCATCAACTATCACTACTCCGGATCTTCAGTGGCTACGAGTCGGTTTGTTCAGCGCGTTCGCGCAGTCGCCGTGTCAAACGATCCAGAACGAAATCTGGCACGAGCCCGGAGACATCGCCACCGAAAGTGGCAACTTCCTTCACCAGCGACGAGGCCAGGAAGGAGTACTCCGGGCTCGTCGGGATGAAGACTGTTTCAACATCGGTCAGCGACGAGTTCATCTGAGCCATCTGCAGCTCGTAGTCGAAGTCGCTGACGGCCCGCAGGCCCTTGACGATGGCCTGGATGTTCTGCTCCTGGCAGAAGTCGGTGAGGAGACCCTCGAAGCCGGCCACGCTGACGTTGGGGAACTTGGCACACGCCTCGCGCAGCATGTCCATCCGCTCTTCGGGGGTGAAGAGTCGAGCCCGTGCCTTCGACTTGTTGACGCCGACGGCGACGATGACCTCGTCGAACAAGGACGACGCTCGCGCCACGATGTCGATATGTCCGTTGGTGACGGGATCAAAGGATCCGGGGCATACGGCCCTGCTCATGGATTGACCTTCCTGCCGTTCAGCGCAAGCGAACGTACCAGAGCACAGTCTCGCCGTACCGGCGTTCCCGCAAGGTCTCCCATCCGGCCGGGTAGGTCGGCTCCGGACTGCGCGCGGATCGTTCGATGACCACGAGCGATCCGGGCCCGACCCAGCCGTGGGAGTCCAGGGCCTCCAGCGTTTCGGCGAGCTCCGCCTCGGTGAGCGGATAGGGCGGGTCCGCGAAGACGACATCGAAGGCGGCACGCGCTGGCTCCGCCGCCATCTTCTCCACCGGCCTGGCGATCACCGTGAGGTCCAGACCCAGATCCGCGGCGTTCGCCGTGATCAGGCGCGCGACCCTGCGATCCGACTCGACCGCGGTCGCCGACGCCGCCCCGCGTGAGAGCGCCTCGAGCGCGATCGCACCGGATCCGGCGTAGAGATCGAGAAGCGAGTGACCGGTCAAGGTGCCCAGCTGCGACTCGAGCGCCGAGAACAGGGCCTCGCGAACGCGATCAGAGGTCGGCCTGGTGCCCTCGCCCGGCGGTGTCTTCAGCCGACGACCGCCGGCCGCACCGCCGATGATCCGGGTCACTAACCCATCTCCATGTAGTCGGCCTGCTCGCTCGTCTCGAGCTCGGTGGCTGCACGTGCCAGGTCGGGGGCCGAGGCCAGCGTGGGATCGGCGGCGAGCAGTGCGGTCGCAGCCTCGCGTGCGGCCACGATGACGTCCTCGTCGTCGAGTACGGACAGCAGCCGCAGCACGCGCCTCGCTCCACTCTGCTGGACGCCGAGCACGTTGCCCTCGCGACGCTGGATGAGGTCGATGCGCGAGAGCTCGAAGCCATCACGCGTGGCCGCGACGGCGTTCAACCGCCCCATGCTCGACCCGTCGGGATCGGTGTCGGTGACCAACAGGCACAGACCGTCGTGCCCACCTCGCCCGATACGTCCGCGCAGTTGGTGCAGCTGCGAGACGCCGAAGCGGTCAGCGTCGAGGATCACCATCACCGAGGCGTTCGGAACGTCGACACCGACCTCGATCACGGTCGTCGACACCAGCACGTCGATCTCGCCGGCAGCGAACGCCCGCATCACCGCGTCCTTGTCGTCCGGGCTCATGCGCCCGTGCAGCGCCTCGACGCGTAGCTGGCTGAGCGGACCTTGGGACAAACGCTCGGCGACATCGAGCACCGCGTGCAGCACCGGCCCGTCCTCGGGCGGCGGCTCGTCACCGATCCGCGGGCACACCACATACGCCTGGCGGCCAGCGCTCACCGATTCCGCGATGCGCTCCCAGGCCGCGGCCAACCAGGCCGGATGCGTCTTGGTCGGAATCACGTTGGTGCGCACGTTGCCGCGGCCGGCCGGAACCTGGCTCAGAGTCGAGGTCTCGAGATCGCCGAAGACGGTCATCGCGACCGTCCGCGGGATCGGCGTCGCCGTCATCACGAGCACGTGTGGAGGGGTGTCCGCCTTGGCCGAGAGCGCTGCCCGCTGCTCCACACCGAAACGGTGCTGCTCGTCGACGACGACCAGGCCCAAGTCGAAGAACTGGAGCTTGTCCTCGAGGATGGCGTGCGTCCCGATCACAATGCCGGCCTCGCCACTGGCCGTGTCGAGCATGGCTTGGCGGCGAGCGGCCGTCCCCATCGATCCTGTCAGCAGCGCGATCCGGGTGGCGCCGTCGGCGGCGCCGAGGTGCCCGCCCTCCCCCAGGTCGCCGAGCATCGCGCCGATCGAGCGCGCATGCTGCTGCGCGAGTACCTCGGTCGGGGCGAGTAGCGCGGCTTGGCCACCGCTGTCGGCGACGCGCAGCATCGCGCGCAGCGCCACCAGCGTCTTGCCTGACCCGACCTCACCCTGAAGGAGTCGGTGCATGGGGTGCGGCTTCGCCAGGTCGGAGAAGATCTCCTCGCCGACTGCCCGCTGTCCCTCGGTCAGCGTGAACGGCAGCCGCTGGTCGAACTGCTCGAGCAACGAGCCGTGCTGGCCGGTCCGGACGGTGGCGACCTCGCCCTCGGCCGCGAGTCTCCGCTTGGCCAGGACGGTCTGGGTCAGCAACGCCTCGTCGAACTTGAGTCGCTTGCGGGCAGCGGCGAGCTGGCGATGGTCGTCCGGGCGATGCACCCAGCGATACGCCAGCGGCGCGGTGATGAGCTCGCGCTCCTCGCGCAGATCATCAGGAACGATGTCCGGGATGTCGGACACGAGATCGAGCGCAAGCGCGATGGTCTCCTCCAGCGCCCAGGTCGAGATGGCGCCGACCTCGGGATAGATCGGGATCAGGTCCGGCATCGCAGCGGTCGTCTCCCCCGCGGCCTCGTCGAACATCCGTGAGTCCGGGTTGATGAGCTGCCAGGTGTCGCGCCATTTCTTGGTCCGACCCGAGAACATCCCGATCCTGCCGACGGCGAGCTCGCCCTGCCTCCAGTCGGCGGTCTTGGCGTGGCGGTCGAAGTAGGTGAGGTCGAAACGCTCGTTCTCCGTGCGGATCTTCACCTCGAGCCGGTAGGCAGTGCGGTGGGTGCGCTTGTCCTGGTAGGTGTGCAGCTTCTGCCCGATGACCTCACCGACCAGGCTCAGCATCGAGCCCTCTTCCATCTCCTCGATCTCGCTGAGCTTGCCCTTCGGCACGTAGGCGCGCGGGAAGTGCTTGAGGAGATCGCCGATGGTCTCGAACTGCGTCGCCTTGAGCAGGTTCTTGCCGTTCTTCGACGTCTTGCCCACGATCGCCGCGAGCGAGGAGTCCCAGCTGACCTGCACTACTCGACCGCCATGAACAACGGATAACGCTGCTGGCCGCCCTCGTAGGTGACCACGTCGACGCCGGGATAGGCCGTCTCGATCCACTCCTCACACAACGCTGGAAGGGTGTCCGCGCCGTCGCCTGCGACGAGGGTGACCAACTCTCCGCCCGCATCAAGCATGCGACGCAGGATCTGGGTGGCGACCTCGAACTGGTCCTCGCCGATCACGGCGAAGTCTCCCTGGAGGACGCCGAGCACGTCGCCGGCCTCACATGGGCCAACGGTCGTCATGGCTTGGTTCGCCGCGACTGTGACAGCACCATGGCGGGTTCCGCGCGCGGCCGAGGTCATCGCGACCACGTCCGAGTCGAGGTTGCGGCCGGCCTCGTGGACCGCCAGCGCGGCGATCCCCTGGACCTGCGCCTGCGTGGGAATCACCACGACGCGCGCACCGGTATCGGCCTCGACGATGCTCGCCGCCGCCTTGGCGGACTCGACGCCTTGAGGGTCGTTGGGCAGCACCAACACCTCGCCCGCGCCGTCCTTCACGGTGGAGCGCATCGCCGCCTCGAACTCGGGAGTCCCCGGACGCCCCGACGGACCCGGGTCCATGACGCGCGCCCCAGCTTCGGTGAACAGCGCGCCCAGGCCATCCCCGAAGGCGTAGGCCAGGACCACCCGTTGGGCAGGCTGGGCTTCGCGCCCTGCCTGGGGCTCGCGCTGCTCGGCGAAGTGCGTCACTCGGATGCGGCGCGGCCGTCCACACGCCAGACCAGCCTCGACGGCCGCACCGACGTCGTTGGTGTGGACGTGCACGTTCCAGAGCCCCTCGCCGCCTACGACCACGACGGAGTCACCGAGCTCGCCCAGGCTGATCCGCAGATCGCGCGCCGATTCCTCGGTGAAGTCCTGGCTCGCATCGAGCAGATACATGACCTCGTACGACGGGCCGTCCTCGGTGAGGTCACCGGTCGGCAAGGCGCCCACGCCTCGTTGGGCGATCGGGCTGGGATCAGGCGCCCGGCGCCGACCCGTCAGTGCGGTGACGGCGGCGTCGAGGACCACGCACAATCCGTAGGCGCCCGCGTCGACGACGCCGGCCGCGGCGAGGACCGGCAACTGCTCAGGGGTGTAGCGCAGCGCCTCGCGCGCGCCGTTGGCCGCCGCGGTCATCACCAGGTCGAGGTGGGCCTGCGGATCGGCCGCCGCGCTGAGCGCGGAGTCGGCGGCAGCGCGAGCCACGGTGAGCATGGTGCCCTCGACGGGCGTTCCCACGGCTGCATAGGCAGCGTCGGCGGCCAGGCGCATGCCGTCGACGAAGGCGGCCGCGA
The DNA here is from genome assembly GCA_051961575.1 of Marmoricola sp. Taxonomy (GTDB): domain Bacteria; phylum Actinomycetota; class Actinomycetes; order Propionibacteriales; family Nocardioidaceae; genus Marmoricola. Next base: position 1,333 of record JBQCDC010000374.1, on the reverse strand, counting down.
CCGTCTCACCGGGCTCCGACTTGGAGACCCGACGGAGGAGGGCGCCGATCAGCTGGCTGAGGATCACGCCCGAGTTGCCTCGCGCGCCCACGAGCGCGCCCTTGATGAAGGCGGCCAGCGCGGCGGCCAGGCGTTCCCTGTCGCTGGCGGTCTCCGGCTGCGCCCGCTCCTCCTCACGAAGGGCATCGCGGGCGGCGTCGAGCGTCAGGTAGAGGTTGGTTCCGGTGTCGGCATCGGCCACCGGATAGACGTTGAGGGAGTCGATCCGTTCGCGCTCGGCAGCCAGCGACTCCGTGGCAAGATCGGCGAACCTCAGGAGCACAGAACGATCGAACGTCGTCGCCGGCTCCATGACACTGCACGGTAGTGCAAGCGGGGTCGATTCGGCGGGCGCCGAACCGGCCCCACGGTTTCACTACGGGCGTTGTGAATTGGTGGCTTCCCGATCGAAATTTCACTCGGGATGCGGCAAGGTCACAACCCCCGTAGTGAAACCGCACCGGCGCCGATTCGCCCCAAGGCACCTCTCTCAGTTATTCTTGTGCGGTTGCCCGGACAGCGTCTGGGCGATCCAACTTTGTCTGAACTACTGATCTGAGTGGATTCGGCTGCGCGCAAGGCGCCGGTCAGCCGCTCAACCCGAGGAGTCACGGTGGCAGCCGTCTGCGACATCTGCGCGAAGAAGCCCGGCTTCGGCAACAACCGGCCGTGGTCGCGCAAGATCACCAAGCGTCGTTTCAACCCCAACATCCAGCGTGTGCGCGCTGTCGTCAACGGCACGCCCAAGCGCCTCAACGTCTGCACCGGATGCCTCAAGGCGGGCAAGGTCAGCCGCTAGTACCCAGCTTTCCCAAAAGCCGCTCGGTTCCACCGGGCGGCTTTTGTCGTTCTAGCCGAAGTGGGTGTGACCGCCCTCGTCCTCCCAGACAGCGCCGTCAACGGTGACTCCCTCCCCCTCGCGGACATCGCCGATCGCGGTGAAGCCGTCAGGAAGAGCCACCGAAGCGGGGAACGTAGCCAGCAGGCTGTGGTCCTCGCCGCCGGTCAGCACGAACCGCAACGGATCGATACCGGTCGCGGATCCGACCGCTTGCAGAGGTTCGGGAACATCGAGTCGGGCGGTCGTGAGGTCGATCGCCACGCCCGTGGAGTTCGCGTTGTGCCCGGCGTCGGCGATGTGTCGGTCGGAGACTTCGATAAGCGGGGTGGCGCCCGCCACCGCGGCGGCCGGGCCCGCGGCATAGGGAGGCTCTGGTCGGCAGAACGCCTCGACCAGCACGCGAGGGCTCCGGAAGCCGCGGCCCAGCACGGCCAGACCGCCGGCGGACCAACC